>JAPLLL010000051.1 GCA_026387595.1 Candidatus Omnitrophota bacterium | reverse complement strand
TTACAGTGGAAGAGAACGTGGGATTTAACCTGATCGAACACTCTGATTGGCAAAGGGACAAGATAAGGGGCCGCGTGACCGAATGCCTGGGCCTTGTAGGCCTGAAGGGCATAGAAGATTCGAAGCCGGCCGAGCTTTCGGGCGGAATGAGAAAAAGGGTCGGGCTTGCCCGCGCGATATGCATGAAGCCCGAGATCATACTGTATGACGAGCCTACGACCGGCGTGGACCCGATAATGGGGGACGCGATAAACGACCTTATAAAGGACCTGCATGATAAACTTAAGGTTACCTCTATCGCGGTTACGCACGATATGGTGAGCGCCTATAAGATCGCCTCTCGTATGGCGATGTTATATAAGGGAAAGATAATCTGTACGGGTACGGCGGATGAGATCAAGAACACCGCCAACCCGACTGTAAAACAATTTATCACTGGCGCGGCAAAAGGGCCGATAACAGAAGGAGGATAGGGAATGGACGCAAAGCCGATTAGTTTTGAGATAAAAGTGGGCATATTTATATTCATAGGTATACTCTTAACTTTTATTATAGTATTTTCTATCGGCGAATTCTATATTTTGAAACCCATGTACCACGTAAAGGTCCTGTTCGGGTTCGCGAACGGCATAGCCATGGGCGCCCCCGTCAGGCTGGCAGGCGTACAGATAGGGGAGATAGAGAATATAAAGATATTTTATGACGAGGCTGCCAAGCGCACTAAGGTAATGCTGGTCGCAGAGCTTAAGCAGGAGGCAAAAGTGGAAAAAAACGCCGTGTGCAAAATAAATACCCTGGGCCTCCTGGGCGAGAAATATCTTGAGATAAGCCCGGGCACTGCGGATGTGGGATTTTTAGCGAACCAGGATGAGATCGCCGGGGTGGACCCCATCCCGATGGAAGAGATCACCAAGACGATGAAGGATCTGGCCGAATCCGCGAAGTCGGTTACCCAAAACGCGGACATCATATTACAGCGGCTTGAGCGCGGAGAAGGCACTGTAGGGAAACTTCTTAAGGAAGAAGAGGTCTATGATGACCTGAGAGATCTTGTAAAAGACGTAAAGGCGCACCCGTGGAAGTTATTTATGAAAGGTAAAGAGCAAACAGGTACCAGAGATGTGGAAGAGGTTTCCGGAAAGGAAAAAACTAAGGGGTTTGCAAGATGACGCTATTATTTGTACAGGTGTTTTTTGTTATATTGAGTACTGTAGTAGGTTTTTACATAAGCCATTCGTTTATCACGCCCAGTTTCGTGTATGATCTGCTTGGCGGGGCGATGGGTTTCATAGGAGGCATGTTGCTGGTCTTTTCAGAGGCCAGGATGCGCAAGGTTTCGATACGCAACCTTTCCGCGGCGGTCTTCGGCCTGATATTTGGCCTCTTTATGTCATGGGTCCTTACGAGCGCTATGAAACTGATACCGATGGACCCGCGCCTGTTTTCGGGCATACAGATAGCGCTTACGCTTATATTCTGTTATCTGGGCATGGTGATATCCATAAGAGGCAAGGACGAGTTTAACATAGTCATACCGTATGTAAGACTCTCGCGGCAGGACCAGAGCGACGCGGTGATAGTGCTGGATACGAGCGTAATCATAGACGGCCGTATCGCGGATATATGCACCACGAAATTTATAGACGGCAAGCTCGTTGTCCCGAAATTCGTGCTCCGGGAGCTGCAGCAGATAGCAGATTCCTCGGACGGGCTGAAACGCAACCGTGGCCGCCGCGGGCTTGATATCCTGAACAAGCTCCAGAAAAACGAGGACATAAACGTAAAAATAGAAGAAGAGGATTTTCCGGACATTGCCGATGTGGATGCCAAGATAGTAAAACTCGCCAAGGTCCTGAGCGCCAAGATACTTACTAACGATTACAATCTGAACAAGGTCGCGCAGCTGCAGGGCGTTGTGGTGCTTAACATAAACGAACTCGCGAACGCGCTTAAGCCGGTCGTGCTGCCGGGCGAGATAATGGAAGTAAAGATCGTAAAAGAAGGCAAGGAGCAGAATCAGGGCGTGGCGTATCTTGAGGACGGCACGATGATCATAGTGGACAATACCAGGAACCTTATAGGGCAGACCGTAAACGCCGTCGTGACAAGCGTGCTCCAGACCTCGGCGGGCAGGATGATATTCGCAAAACTCGGGGGCGGTGGCAACAACGGTTATCAAGTAAGCAGAAGGCCGCCGCGAAGATAAACCACTACAATGAAGACCGAAGCGATAGTGGCCTCTGCTGGACAAGGCAAGAGGCTCAGATCCGGGATAAGAAAACCATACCTTAAGATAAAAAATATTCCCATCCTTGCCTTTACCTTAAAGGCGCTGGCGGCTTCAAAAGAAATAAACAGCCTAATAGTTGTTGTAGACGGCCGGGACATCGGAAAGTGCCGCACTCTGGTAAAAAAATACGGAATAAAAAAAGTTAAAGCCGTTATTAAGGGCGGAGGCCGCAGGCCGGTATCGGTGAGAAACGGCCTTAAGGCGCTGGATACAGACACCGATATCGTGCTTATCCATGACGGGGTGCGGCCGTTCATAGATACGGATGTTATTGACGCCTCGATAAGGGTTGCGAAGAGATTTGGCGCGTGCATTGTCGGTGTGCCGGTAAAGGCGACGATAAAAACAGTTGCCAGTTGCCAGTTGCCAGTTGCCAGTAAAAGATTTGTCGTTGAAAAAACGCTGGATAGAAAAAAATTGTGGGAGATACAGACGCCGCAGGTGTTTAAAAAAGCCCTGATATTGGCAGCATATAAAAAATTCGGCAACATTGAAGCGACTGATGACGCGATGCTGGTTGAAAAGATGGGTAAAAAAGTACAAATAATAACTGGAAGTTATAAAAATATAAAAATAACGACGCCGGAAGACCTGGTAATCGCAAGGGCCTTATTAGAATGCGTATAGGTATAGGGTACGATATTCATAGATTGGTAAAGGGCCGCAGATTGATCCTCGGCGGTATAGAAATACCGCATAAAAAAGGCCTGCTGGGCCATTCCGACGCAGACGCGGTGATCCACGCTGTTATAGATGCGGTGCTCGGCGCGGCAGCTCTCGGCGATATAGGCGGACTTTTCCCGGATACTGACCCGAAGTACAAGGGGATCGCGAGTTCAAAGCTTCTTTTACGGGTAAACAAATTTGTCAGGTCAAAGGGTTATCACATAGGCAATATAGATATTATTGTGCTTGCGCAGGAGCCGAAATTAACCATGTTTAAAAAGAGAATGGCCGCGAATATAGCCCGGCTTTTGGGGATAGCGCCGGCACAGGTAAACGTAAAGGCCAAGACCAACGAGGGCCTGGGCGTGATCGGTAAAAAAGAAGCGATCGCGGCATATGCTGTTGCGCTTTTGGAAGAAAAGTCCCTCGCCCGATAAGATGTAAAACAATAGGGGCTTTGATCAAGATCCTGCTTGTAATACTCGGCATTATAATCATAAAGATTTTGTATATCGCGGTGTTTTTCTACAACGACATAAGAGCAGTGCAGAAGCGGGACCCTGCCGCGCGTAGCTTCCTGGAGATCCTTTTGTTATATCAGGGCCTTCACGCCCTGATCAGCCACCGGGTCGCGCATTTTTTCTATACCGGCCGTATGTTCTTTATTGCGCGGTTCATCAGCCAGATGACCAGGCATTTTACCGGTATTGAGATACACCCCGGCGCCGAGATAGGCAGGGCTTTTTTCATAGACCATGGCATGGGCGTGGTCGTAGGCGAGACCGCGGTCATAGGGGATAACGTGCTTTTGTACCAGGGTGTGACGCTCGGCGGCACAGGGCTTGAAAAAGGCAAGCGCCATCCCACGATCGGCAACAACGTTGTAATAGGCGGCGGGGCCAAGGTCCTGGGCAATATTACTATCGGGGACAATTCCTATATCGGGGCAAACGCTGTAGTAATAAAGGATGTGCCGCCCAATTCAACCGTAGTGGGCGTGCCGGGCCGTATAACAAGGCAGGACGGCAAAAAACTCGATATCTCGCTTGACCATATCCACGTGCTGGATCCGCTTTTACAGGAAATTGACGAATTGAAGAAAAGGCTGGAGAAGTTGGAGAAATGAACCTCAGAAAAAGCCCCGCTCGCTCAGAAGAAAATTTTTCACGCCTTTTGTATCGCATTTTGTCGGGGGCGGTGAACTCGCCGACACATAAAGTGTCGGCTCAGACATCCACCGCCCTTTTAGAAACCGCCAAAATGCTCACAAAAGGCTAAATTTTCTATTCGCTCGCTGGGGCTTTTTCTAGGTTATTTCACATTATGGAAATTTACAATTCACTTTCAAGAAAAAAAGACAAGTTTGAGCCTCCTTCAAACAAGAAGATAAGCATATATGTATGTGGTCCAACCGTGTATGACGAACCTCATATTGGACATGCCCGCAGCGCATATGTTTTTGATGTAATACGTCGGTACCTTCTGTATCGATATAAAAATATCGGTGTAATGTTTGTTAGAAATGTAACTGATGTAGACGATAAAATAATAGATAAAGCACGAAAGGAATATCCGGGCGAAGATATAAACGGGGCAGTTAAAAAAGTTTCTCAAAAATATCTCGATGCCTATCATCGCGATATGGATGCGTTAGAAATAATGCGCCCCGATAAAGAACCCAAAGCAACTGAATATATTGAAAAGATGAAAGAATTTATTAAGGTATTAATTGAGAAAGGCGCTGCATATCAGGCCGGCGGAGATGTTTACTTTGATATAAAAAAGGCAAAGGATTATGGCAAGCTTTCAAATCAGTCATTAGATAAGATGGAAATGACTGCGCGAGTTGCACACGGTGAGAATAAAAGGGATCCTCTGGACTTCGCGCTTTGGAAGACCGTCAAAGAGGGCGAGCCTTCTTGGCCAAGCGATTGGGGAAATGGCAGGCCGGGCTGGCATATAGAATGTTCGGTGATGAGTTCAGATATTCTTAGTGACGAATTCGATATTCACGGAGGCGGCCTGGACCTCATATTTCCACATCATGAAAATGAGGTGGCGCAGTCCGAAGGAGCGGGAAAGAGATTCGCAAAAATTTGGATACATAATGGGCTTCTTACAATAAACGGCCAAAAGATGGCGAAATCACTCGGCAATTTTATAACGATACAGAACTTTATAACAAAATACAAAAAAGCGGATTTGCTGAAATTATTTTTTCTGTCAGCACGTTATGCCCATCCCATAGATTATACAGATGAAAAAATAGAAGAAGCTAAAAAAGAATATGAACGAATTGATATCTTACTGAAACGTTTCGATAGGGCATTTGGCACAAGAGATATAAGTGAGAAAATTGCAGGCGGGGCAGGAGATGCGGGAAATTTTAAAAATAAGTTTATTGAATACATGGATGATGATTTTAACACTCCCCGCGCACTATCAGTTGTTTTCGATATGATAAACTGGTGCAACATTTCATTAGACAACAATGAGAAAAATAAGGAATTAATGCTTGCTCATGCTATGGGTATCTTAAAAGAGATGACAGGGGTTCTTGGGTTAAGTTTTATTATAGAGAAATCAGATGAGTTGCCAGATGATGATATTGCATGGAAAATATCAGCGCGTAATGCGCTGCGGAAAGAGAAAAAATTTAAAGAGGCTGACGATATTAGGAAAACATTAGAGCTAAAAGGCATAATCTTAGAAGACACCAAGGACGGCACGACATGGCGAAGAAAAATTTAAAACGAGGCATATTTATAACATTTGAAGGGCCGGAAGGATGCGGCAAGACAACGCAGTCAAAGCTGTTGTATGATTTTCTTAAATGGTGCGGAT
>JAPLLL010000113.1:13271-14053 GCA_026387595.1 Candidatus Omnitrophota bacterium | reverse complement strand
CTTGTATGATGATAAGCGGGCTTGGCGGACAGCCGGGGATATGCAATGTTACCGGTAATATATCTTTTATAGCGCCTTCCACGTAATATGAACCTTTAAAGCAGCCTGCGTTTAAAGCGCAGTCTCCGCAGGTGATCACGAATTTAGGCCCGGGCATGGCTTCGTAGGTCTTCTTAAGAGGGCCTAACATATTTTTTGATACCGGCCCCGTAACCAAGAGCGCATCCGCGTGCCGCGGCGAAGCCACAAAGTCTATCCCGAAGCGCTGGATATCATACATCGGGTTAGAACATGCGATTATCTCGGATTCGCAGGCATTGCATGAGCCGGTATCTACTTCGCGGATATGGAACGACCTGCCGAATTTCGCGTGAACGGTCTTTTTAAGCTCCGCGCCCGTTTTTTCTATTTCAATATTTATGGTAACCAGGCCTTTTTTTAAACTGTTTTTAAGGATATAAGGGTTCATAGGTCATTACCCGGGTACGACAGATCAAAACTTTTATTGCAAAGCGGGAAATCAGGAATAATATTTCCGAGCACGGCGAAGGAAAGCCCTTCCCAGTTGTGAAAGGAAGCGTCCGTGATCTTGCACCGCTCTATTTTAGCTTCGCTATCCAGCCTGGTCCAGGCCAGCACCGGGCCGCGCCACGCCTCGACATAACCTAAGCCAAAACCCGCCTTTTTATTTCCTGCTGCGCTGATCTGCGGACCGCAGGCCCCAAGTTTTTCTAAACATTGGCGTATGATATTTATCGATTCGGTTACTTCATTGCATCTGA
>JAPLLL010000113.1:8753-13261 GCA_026387595.1 Candidatus Omnitrophota bacterium | reverse complement strand
TGCATCTGACCTTTAGCCGCGCCCTGACATCGCCCGTGGGTTCCTTTACCGTGTTAAATGAAAAATCATTATAAATATTCCCGGCGATCTTTCTTAAGTCCAGCGAAATGCCGCTTGCCCTGGCAGCAAGGCCGGTTATGCCCAGGTCGCGCGCTGTGGCTGTGCGTAAGATCCCGGTTGAATCAACGCGGTCCATAAATGAAATGCTTGAAAAAAGCATCTCTTCAAGCGCAGTAAAGTCTTTTTGGATCTTTATGAGCGCCCCGCGTATCAGTTCTTTTTTTGGATCATCAATATCCTTAGCAACGCCGCCTATTGTATTAATGCCTTTAAGATACCGCGAGCCGCATAAATCGTTGTTAAGCTGCAATATCGCTTCTTTGATCAGACTCGCAAACTGCGCCGGGAAGCTGAAGCCTACATCCATAGCGTGATTATACAGCCGCTCAAGCTCCAGATACAAGACGCGCAGAAACCGGGCGCGGCCCGGGATATTGATGTTAAGGATCTTCTCTGCGCTCTGGCAGAAGGCAAGGCTGTAACCAAAAGCGGTATCGCCGCTTATGCACTCAAAGATCTTTACGGCCTCAGAAACGTGTTTACCTTCAAGAAGTTTTTCTATGCCTCTATGCGTCCAGCCAAGCCGTATCTCCAGATTTATGATGGGTTCACCCGCAGCGCTGAACCTGAAATGGCCCGGCCCGATGATACCCGCGTGGACCGGCCCGACCGGGACCTCGAAAATACCTTCTCCGTCAACACGCTTAAACAGATATCTTGGCCTATCAGAAATTTTTTCCCGGGGCGCGGCAAAATCTTTACGCAGCGGATAATACCCTTTGGGCCAGATCTCGTCATGCAGCCGCAGGCTCCTCAAGTCCGGGTTGCCGGACGGCTCGATGCCGAACATCTCCCTGATCTCGCGCTCAAAAAGGCTTGCGGAATAAATATCTTTTGAAAGAGAGGCGAATTCGGGTTTTTCTTGTGCAATGTCCTGCCTTACAAATACCCAGCAGTGCGGCTTAAGGCTTAAAAATACACAATAGATAACGAAATTTTTTGATCCGCTACGCAGGTCTTCGGCAAAAAATGTCATCACGGGGGAATCAAGGCGTTTATGCAGCAGCCTGCATGCCCTAACAAAATCGGCGGCATGTACGGTAAAATAAAGTTCGTCCTGATGCGGCTGTACAGGGTCTATGGTCTCTATTTTTTCCGAAGCCAGGATATTTTTTATATGATCGTAATTAGTCATTTATTTACCCAAAATAAGCAGCTGGCAATTTTCAAGTAAGTGTAAAAATGCCTGCGGTATTTTTAGCCCGAAGCCTAAAATAAAAATTCCCAAAAATAATAATGCCAATTTTGCGCTTAAGGGCTCTTTTTGAGCAGGCATTGTCTGGGGCGCATTACCCAGGATTACCCTGCTTACATGATAAAGCAGGCCGGCAAAGGCAAGGGCGATAAAGAAAAACGTAAGGCCGGCGATAAGGTAATATTTCCCCTGAAAAACCGCTATAAGGATCAAAAGCTTTCCGATAAATATGGAAAAGGGAGGCATCCCGACGAGCGCAAAAAGCCCGAGAAACATCGCTGTACCCGTAAAGGGCATGATCTTGATCATACCCTGCATCTTATTCATATTGTTGCTCCGGAAAGCCCGCACCGCTTCGCCGGCGCAGAAAAACATAAATGCCTTGGTCACGGCGTGGTTGAAGGCGTGGAGCAGCCCTGCGAAAATGCCCCCGAACGCGCCGAAGCCGAGTCCCAAAGATACCAATCCTATATTCTCTACGCTGCTGTAAGCAAAGAGCCGTTTTAGATCTTTTTGTATAAGTATAAATGCGCCCGCGATCCCAAGAGATACCAGGCCGAATAAAATAAAAAGTCTTGCGCTATACGCATACCCGATCGAAAGGTTCGCCAGCATCACGAAACGCAATATGGCGTATAAAGAGATCTTGAGCAGCACCCCTGACAGCAGTCCGCTTATAGGGGAGAGGGCCTGGCTGTGCGCGTCAGGAAGCCAGTTATGCATAGGCGCAAGGCCCGCCTTGGTCCCGTATCCGACAAGGATAAAGATAAGCGCAAGCTTCACGATCTTCGGATCGAACATGCCTGAGCCGGCAAGCATGCCTGCCCATTCCAGGCTTTTGACCTGCGCATCCCTTGAAGATGTGTAATAAAAAAATATTATCCCGAGAAGCGCGAAAGTTATCCCCACCGAACAGATAATGATATATTTCCACGCGGCCTCAATGGATTCTTTTATGTTATGAAAACCGACCAGAAACGCGGAGATCAGCGTGGTCATCTCGATAGCGATCCACACAAGCGCCAGGTTATTCAAAAGAGGAACGATCAGCATCGTAAAACAGAAAAGGTTAAATAGCTGGAAATAAGCGCCTGCCTTGCGGCCGGAGATCTTTGTCTCTTCTGCTTCGGTGCAGATATATCCTATGGAATACAGGCTTGCCGCAAAACTGACTACTGCAGTAGTCAGGAGGAAGAAAACGCTCAATGAATCAACATAAACCCATCCCCATAAGCTTACGGCCTGGCTGCCTTTGGCCAAAAAAGTTTTCAAAAATAGTACACAGACAACCAGAAGCGCCGCATAACCCGAAGCGTTAATTACGCCGAGCGTCCTCGTTTTCTTTACGAACGGGGAGAGGATCAGCAAAAGAACCGGTATAAGGATTATCAAGGCTATAAGCATAACTATCCTTTAAGAGATTTCATCTTCGACGTATCTATGTGGGTAAAGAGCCTGCTTACTTTATATACAAAGACCTCGATGATTACCACAAAAACAAAAATATCGAAAAACAGCGCGATCTCGATAAAAAAAGGCATGCCCCCGGCTATTGCGCCTGCGGCAAGGAAGATGCCGTTCTCCATCACCAGAAGCCCGATGACCTGGCCAAGCGCCTTCATCCGGCTTGCCATAAGAAAAAACCCGATGCATACAGCGGTAAGCGAGGCGATAAATGCGGCCGATTCGGGAGAATTCGCGCGCGGCATGGCGTTATGGGCAAAGAGATATGAAAGATACGCAAAGACCGTAGCAATGACCAGCGAAAGCTGCGGATTTATAATAAGGCCCAGGTCTTCCTCTGCCTTGATGCGGCGTACAATGCGCAGAAGCACAAACGGGATAACCAGCGCCTTGAGCGCGAATACCAGGCCGCAGATCACCAGGAGCTCGAGGTTTCTCTGGGTGAAGCCCTGATAAAAAGTATACAGGAACAGGAAGATCGACTGGGCCCTGAATGCCCGGATCAAACCGGTGATCCTTTTGGTGATCACCAGGAGAAAGGTGATAATTAAAAAGCCGCTTAAAATAAAATTTAGGATCATAGTTTAAAATCCCGCTCCCGCCGCGATCGAAGCAAGCAGCGCTATAAAAAAAGCAAAGCTCAAAAAGTCCACCACCCTGAAGAGCCGCATCTTTGCCACTGATATTTCAATAAGCGCAACAGCCAGGCAGATGATGGCGAATCCAGCCGGGGCAGGTATGAAAAAATACCACGACAATACGGTAAAGAAAAGCATCTGTTTGATATACGCTGCCAATTCTATAAGCGCTAACGACCTGCCTGAATATTCAAGCACCATTGCCTCGTGCACCATGGTTAATTCAAGATGCGTTTCCTGGTTGTCCACAGGGATACGCGATGTCTCGGCTATGGCTGCCATCAGGAGCGCAAGGCCGCCCAATAAACGCGATATCCCAAAACTGTTGCCTGCGCCCATGCATAGCGCAAAGACGGCAATAAAAACTGCGGGCTCGGCAAAGCTTGAGATAAACATCTCGCGCGAAGAGCCCATTCCGCCGAAAGAGCTTCCCGCGTCAAGGCCTGCAAGGGCCAGAAAAAACCTGCCCAGACCAAGGACAAAAAATGCCGCGATCAGGACCGCTAAGTCATTTTTTATAAAAGGGCCGGGCTGCGCCATAAATATCAAAAAAGAGGCACACAGGCAGCTTGCGAATACTATTGCAGGCGCGGCGTGAAAGATCCATGAAGTATTTTTTGAGACGACCTCGTCTTTTAAAAAAAGCTTTTGGATGTCGTAATAAGGCTGCAGGATGCCCGGTCCCTTTCGCATACGCAGGTTATTTTTTATTTTCTTTATGATCCCGCTTACAAGCGGTGCGAATAAAGCCAGCAATACTGTTTTCCCCGTGATCAGAATAATATTATTCAGAGTCATCATGGTTTAAAATACCGAATTGATCACCAATAAACCCGCCAGGGCGATAAAGATATATAGGATATACAGGTGGATGCTTCCCGGCTGTAGCCTTCGCATCTTAAAGGCAGTCGAATAAACCAGGCGCACCAGCGGATTGTAAAAATAACGTCTGAATACAGGCGTTGTGTGCGTCTCGTAAGTAAATTTTCGTACGTGGTAAAAAGAATCCCTTATCTTTTCGCTTTTCCGGTACGGCAGCAGGAAAAAGCTGAACGCTATCCTGAAGGGTTTCGAGAAAGCGGTTGCGGTAT
>JAPLLL010000113.1:0-8720 GCA_026387595.1 Candidatus Omnitrophota bacterium | reverse complement strand
TATACTCGTTGCGGCTGTTCAGATCATAATACCCGCAGTCCCAGGTATTATAGCGGACCTGTTTGGTGCGCAGGCCGAACCTGAACCACAGAAAAACCATACCGCCGAACAGAACCAGCAGTACCGCGATCATGGGCGGCAGGACCGATACAAGATAAAAGGAGACCTGTGCCTTTTCGATCCCCAATACTGACTGGGCGACGCGGAATAACAAGGGCGCGATGATACCCGAGCCTATGCCGAATAAGATTACAAGCACAGCCAGCATGGCCATGCCGGCCTTCATGGTGAAGCCAGCCTCTTTTGCCTCCTGTGCCCTGGCGCTGCGCGGCAGGGCAAGGAAGGTTATACCGAAGGCCTTGACAAAACAGGCTGCAGCCAGCCCGCTGGTCAAGGCTAATGCAGCCGCGGCCAGCAGCATGAAAATTTTTACCCATCCCTGGGATTGTAAGATCCCCAGGAAAAAGGCCTGGAACGTGAGCCATTCGCTGACGAACCCGTTTAAAGGCGGGAGCGCGGAAATGCCCATCGTGCCGATCAGAAAAAATAACGCGGTTACAGGCATTGTTTTAATAAGACCGCCCATCTTTTCCATATCGCGCACCCCGGTTGCTTTTAGCACGCTCCCGGAACAAAGAAAGAGCAGTCCTTTAAATAGTGCGTGGTTAATTAAGTGATACAGGCCCGCGCACATGGCCAGCGCAGCTACCGCTGCCGCGCCGCGGCCCGCGAAAAACATCGCTGTACCTATACCCAAAAGGATTATGCCGATATTCTCAACGCTGTGATACGCGAGCAGTTTTTTCAGGTCGTGGTCCATGAGGGCATAGATCACGCCGACAAGACAGGAGATCGCGCCAAGCGTCAGGATAAGCGCGCCCCACCAGGCCGGCCCCGGCCCCAAAAGCGTTATGAAAAAACGTATCATGCCGTATAGTGCGATCTTTATCATCACGCCTGACATGATGCTTGAAACATAGCTTGGGGCCTGCGGATGCGCGTAGGGGAGCCATACATGCAAAGGCACAACGCCTGCCTTGGTTGAAAAGCCGGCAAGTAAAAGCAGAAAAACAATATTGCGGATCTGTGGGGCCATCAGGCCGAAGGCCTGTTTCAGCGCGGTATAGTCAAAGGATCCCGCGTAATTGTACAAAATGAAAAACGCAGCCATAAGGCAGGCGGTGCCGGCATGGGTCATGACCAGATAGATCGTACCGGCGCGCACGGATTTTTCATGTTTAAAATCGAAAACAACGAGAAAATAAGAGGAGAGCGACATCAGTTCCCAGCATATGAGAAACAAAAAAAGGTTGCCGGATATTACTACCAGGCACATTGAGAGGGCAAAGATAGCCAGAAGCGCCCAGGCAAGCAGTTTTTTCCCCGACATCTCTTTTCGCAGGTATCCTATCGAAAATATCGCTGACGGGACAAAGACAACGCCGATCACCGCGAGAAAAAATACGGCAAGCGGGTCAAAGAAAAACAGTTGTTTTGGCAAAAGATTTATCATTTCAACCGCCAGGGCCTGTAAAAGCAAAAAAACCTTTAATAGCTGATAAAATCAACTAACAAAGGTTTCTCGTTATTTTGAATCCAGACCCACCTTTAAACTCGGAAACATGACAAAGTTGTCAAATCAGTATTGTAGCATTTTTTAAACTAAAATCAAGCTAATTCGTAGCTTAATTATTCCATATTCCCGGTATTTCTTTACCGCAAAAGACACATTTCCCGTTCTTTATATTATTTTCCAGTATCGCATAACCGTACCTGTGTATCAGCCTCCTGCCGCAACCCGGGCAATAGGTGCTCTCGGCCGGATGGCCCGGCACATTACCTATATATACGTATCTTAAACCCGCATCCATTGCGATCTTTCTTGCCTTCTCCAGCGTCTCTATCGGGGTAGGGGGCAGGTTGCCTAATTTGTACTGGGGGCCGAACCTGGAGAAGAAGAGCGGTGTATCCGGGCCCATATTATCGTACAGCCACTTGCACATCCCGGCTATTTCTCCCATATTGTCATTTAACCCCGGCACTACCAGGTTAACCACCTCTGTCAGAACTCCAAGGTCATGCAATTCCTTTAAAGTCGCCAGGACATACTTCAGTTCGCCGCCCACCACCTTTCGGTAAAACCCTTCATTAAAACCCTTAAGGTCGATCTTTATCACGTCAAAATAAGGGGCAAGCTTTATCAGCGGTTTGCGGTTTATATAACCCGCACTTACCAGGACATTTCGAAGCCCTCTTTGTTTGGCAAGCCTTGCGGTATCCAACACATATTCATAAAATACGGTCGGCTCTGAGTATGTATAAGCGATGGAGGCGCAATTGTTTTTTATCGCCGCGTCAACTACCTGCTCGGGCGTCATGATCTGGCCCGAGGTCTTTGCCTCTTCAGGATAACGCTGCGAGATCTCCCAGTTCTGGCAGAAGCTGCACCTCAGGTTGCAGCCTACGGTAGCGATGGAAAAAATGCCGCTGCCGGGAAGCATATGATACACGGGTTTTTTCTCAATAGGGTCGACGTGCACGCTTACCGGCTGGCCGTAGACAAGGGTCCTGAGCCTGCCGCCGGTATTCATCCTTACCCGGCATACGCCGCGGCTGCCTTCCGGGAGAAAACAGTTCAAAGGGCACAACTCGCACTGGACCCCAAGGCAATCCTGTTTTTCCCAATCCGCCTGTCTTATCCGTGTCCCGTCAATAGGGACGAGGCTGGTCATTGTTTGCGGCGGCGGATATACTGCAATAATGAAAACAGCGATTAGGCAAAATATAATATTCAGAAACAGATACACTTTCACGTTCTTTATCATAAACCAGCCTTCCGGGATAATATCAAGAACACGATCAAACCCGCCGATACGATGGCGGCTGAAAGGATTAGCGCTCCTAAAATACCAAAGAGAGGCACTATAAAATTCGTAGAAAGTATTGCGCCCAGCGCCGCGCCCCAAAGGTCAGCCGCATAAAGACTGCCTGCCTTTGCCATTATCTGGCCCTGCCTGACAAGAAAACCGGCGATCACAAAAGCGGCGCCGACAATGGCCCCTATGACTGCCAGGAGCGCCGTGAAGATAAGCATGTTCCGGGCAGCCGGTAAATAAATAAGATGCGGTAAAAGATAAACAGCGCACATAGACAGCCCCGCCATGAATAGGGACAACGCCACGAGAAAAATAAAATGCCTTTGCCGGGAACCATGCTTAAGCCGATTACCGAAAAACGCGCCCAAAAATAATCCCGACATGAACGAAGCGAAAAGGGCCCCCATCTGCCAGTAGACATACCCTGAGATCACCTGATAGCCCAGCAAAAGTATCAGTTCCAGCAACATGCCGGTGAATCCCAGGACAAAAATAAGAATGGGCTCTTTTCTTCCGGAAAGAATGGGTAACGACCCTCTTTTGTTAAAGATAATAAATGCGACAGCGATAAGCAGGACAACCGCCGCAAGATACCCGAACGGCGATGCGAATTTATTCAACCAGAAGTCGGCAAAATAATAGCAAGTTGTTGGCCTGAAATCCGTATTTATCTTTATGCCGGGCGTGTCTTCCAGCAGTTTTTTTAATTCAGCGCGGCGTCCGGGTTCAAGTTTATACCCGATATAGGAAAGGATCATGTAATGATTGGAAAGGCCCTTTTCATCGAACCGCCTCAGGATCGTCTCCTTTCGTATATCTATCTCGGAAGGGCCGGAGAGGAGCATGATCGTATCCCCGGGGATGGCCTCTACCGATTTAAATACCGACTTTAACGTGCGGTAGACCGAGGCGTTGAACATACGGGTCTGCGGCGATAAGTAATTTTCGGAAGAGGCAATGCCTAACGACAGTATGCCGTCCGGTTTCAGTATGGACCTTATCCGGCTATAGAACTCTTTAGTATAAAACCTGTTAGTCTTAAGGTTAGGGACCTCCCGGATATTTATTATCACAACGTCGTATTTATTTTCAGCGTTCCCGACAAAAATACGCGGATCGGTATAATGAATGCGGACAGCCGGGTCCTTTAAGGCGGAGATATCCCCGCCTTCCAGATATGGCCTTACCAGATCGATAAACGAATTATCCGATACGACATAATCTATCCGTTCAGGGCTGTATTTAAGGGCTTCATTAAGCACGCCCAGGGACGTATCGCCGACGACCAATATCCGGCCACATCCGGCGGCCGCGAGCAAGGGCCAATGGGCTACGGGTTCGTAATTTTCAGGTTCAGGGAAGCTCGCTGAAAGTATTCCGTCCACAAAAACATTTTTAATGCTCCCCATATTTACCAGGGACAGTGTCGCGTTCCGCGCCTCTTTTTGCCTGATAAATCGGTATTTGTTCCATTCGATCTTATTTATCGCCGGTTCGATCATGAAATTAACGGATAACACCGCCAGGGCCGCCGCGGCAAGCAGTATGTTTGAGGCAGATCTTTTGTTTAACACGCCAAGGCTTGCAAGGATGCAGCCCAGAGACAGCGCAAGGGCAATAATGAATGTCGGAACGGCGCCGATCAGCATGTAAGTAAACGCTACCCCCCCTATTACCGCGCCCAGCGCCTCATACAGATAAACCCGGCCCAGGGCGGATGCCGCGGCGCAGGCCAGGCTGAACTGCCCGCCTATGATAAAACAAAGGACGCTCATTACGCTGAATGTGTACAGGACCGTACCGAGGGGCCCTATGAATTCCCCGAAAGCGAACGCGCCTTTGCCCGCCCTTATTAATAATATCATCGCGGGAAGCAATACCGCGATCGCTAAGAAACCGTAAGAGAAATAGACAGCGGAAGGCCGCTCTTTTTTTAACAAGCGCCGTACGAAAAGGCTGCCCGCGCCGGTCCAGAACAGCCAGGAAGATAAAAATGTTCCCAGGAAGAGTTCGTTGCCGTAGAAAAGGACCGACAGCTCTCTAAAGGCTACGAGCTGGGCCAGTATCGCCAAAAGGCCGTAATACAAAAATATGAGATTATGCATGATCAGCCACAAATAAATTTAACGCATTACTCCCGCTATGCCTACAAATAAGAACCAGAGGCCGGAAAGCATAGCCACCATCAGGCCTATCTGCCTGATCCTTTCGCTTTTATTAAAGTAAGAGATAAGGGCCAGGGGGATCACGTAAACCGATGTCCCGAAAAAAAACGCAATAAATAATATCACGCCGCCGGGGATATTATTCAGGGTCCAAAGCCTGGCAGCGCCCACCAGGAACGGCGGGCAGGGATTCAGCCCTGTAAACAGCCCCAGAAAAAACGGCATGCGCATCAGGCCGAAACGGGCGATGAACAGCGCGCAAGATCCGGGATCCCTGAAGTTATGGCCAAGCGTATAAATTAACATCAATAACGATGTTATGATCAGGCAAACATACGAGAATCTGACCGTAAAGATATTCCGATAAGCCGACCCTATAAAACCCACGACCAGCGCAAAGGCGATATATGCTATAAGCCGGCCCAGCATGAATGATGGCTAAAAGATAAGGTATGAAAAATATAAGGCATGAACCCGCGCAATAAATCCCCGCGGATAAACCCAACGTAAGGCCTTCGAAGATTATCCTGATCATTTCAGACCTATTAATTGTAAAAGTAACCGCGGCACAAAAGAGCCGGATATAACTCCGGTTACCAAGAGGGCCAGAAAGATGAAGATCTGCCTGTATAATATATTTATCGCGTCAGCCGGGCACACATCGATGCATTTGCCGCACATATTGCAAAAATTTGATATTTTATACTCATCCGGGCCCTTATTTTCTATCGCAAAGACAGGGCATGCATCCAGGCATTTTCCGCAGCGTATGCATTTTTCTTTATTTATGATCACACGATAGGGGCTTACCTTGCCGCAAATGCTTACAAGCGCGCCAAAAGGGCAGATAAGGGAACAGAACGTCCGCTTTTTAGTCAGGATAGGGAGTATGATCACGAATCCGATCAAGACCGGCCAAAATAATACCGCTGTCATTTTAAAAGGGCAGAACCAGACGCAAAAAACAGGCAGCCCCTGTAAAAAAGACACGATCAGAAGAAATATTAAAAAGGCTATGGGAAAATCGCGCCACGGCCGCGGGATCTTTAATCTTACGAGCGGCTTCCTTGCGATCTTTGAGCACGCTTCATCGATCCCGCCGTAAAAACAGACCCATGAGCAGATCCCCTGGCCGATCGTAAACATTATCCCGAGCCAAAGGAACCCAAGGGTTAAAGCGCCCCATACCCGCCACCCGCCGCCCGCTAAGGCCAGGAACTGGCTGTAGATAAAATTGAGCAGTGTGGGCGCCTGGGCAATATGGCAATAAGGGGAAGCGGCGCTGGTAAAAGAGAGAAAGCGGAAAAGCTTGAATTCCAGGAAAAAGAAAAAGGCTATCAGGATAAACAGTATCGAACGGTATCTTGAAATGGTCCCGCTGCGGTATATGCAGAATCCAAGGCATGATATTGCCAGAGACCACAGGAGTTTTGCGTAAAAAAGCGGGCGGTCATTTTTTGCAGAGATAAAAGACAGGATAGACAGGGCGGTAAATAAAATTACAAGGAAAACTATGCTCGCACGAAGAGGTTTTCGCAAATTTTTTATCCTATTCCAATTTTTAAAAACTATACTTGAAAGTTAACGAACCTCCGGCTTCGTAATAACCGTCCTTAAAGGAAGAGTCGCAATCAGCAAGCAGGGTTAGGTTCTTTTTATTGAAGAATTCAAACCGCGCACCGAGGTTAAAACTTGAGGATGCAGGGGTATAGCCATTAGTCTGGAAGGATGTGCCGCCTCCTGCGAATCTGGCTAATGTCTGTTGCTTATCATTAACTGCGGCATAAAAATAGCGGAAGTGTAATTCCGGGGTAAAAAGCATATTCTTGGTATCAAAGGCTCGGCTAAGCCTTAAGCCGGTACCAACCTGCAAGGTATCGTAATTCTGGGCCTCAACGTTTAAATCCAGTGAATCCGCGCCAGTCTCGGTCATCCCGGAAAGATGCAGGTGTGTATAGTCTATTGCCAAAAGCGGAATAATATCAAAATTCTTAGTCTTGAATTTATACCCGCCTTCCAAATAACTTGAGAATTGATCGCCGCGGTAATCTGCGCTAGCGGTCCTGTTTATACCGGGCGCGGTAACGCTTCTTGAGCTGTCAAAATCATTATGGCCGTAGCTCAATACCGCATCCAAAACATAGGGATGTTTTTTCCCTTCATATTCTCCGTAGAGGCATGATTGATAGCTGGTAATGCTTGTGCGTCCGGAGCTGTCTCCTGAAAGGACTTGGCTGCCGGCAAAACCCTGGGCAAACCCTAAACGCAACATTTTACCAAAAAATTGGCGGTCAATGCCGATGGCCATACCCCATAACCTGGCCAGATAACCATTGCTTGAACCGCGCGCATCCTGATTAGCGTAATCTCCGTAGGTCTGTGCCCAGATAGAATGCTCAAGTGGAACGCCTTCTTCTGTTTTTGAATCCTGAAGCCGTAGCACCGTTTCCCCAACAAATTTATCCAGCGAGCCATTTGTGGTCTCGATTACCCCTCTGTCAGCTGTAGGATACATAGTATTCAATGAAGAGGCGATCTGGCTATCTGGTGCAGCCTCAAGCGTTTTAAGCACATTGGACATATCCGGCGTAATAAGACCGCCATTATCCAATGCGCCTCCGACGCTAGCGGCATTAGAATTGGTAGCTTTGCTTTGAAAATCACTGCCTACGGAAATACCATAACCAACGCTCCACGGCCCTAAAGTAGTGGAAGTGACGGGAGTGGCGATGTAATAATCGATAATGATGCCGTTATCGCTTATCGTAAAGAGCTCAAATCCGAAATTTGTAAAATCTTGATGAAGGACGTTTAAGGCTGAGTCCGTCGTCCCCTGCGCCTCAAACGGCGCGCCGCCATTACCTGACTCATCCTGGTAAATAGTATTTCCGCTAGAATCTTGGGATGTCCCAACCTCCACATTGTGGACATGAGAACACAAGTACATCTTTACGCCATTGGAGCCGAGAGAATTCCAGAATGTCTGTCGAGCAGCTATACCCGTTGCATTTGGACTACCATCTGAATTTATAGTACCATAAAAATCACCCAGGGTATTATCCAGATAAAATATCGGCTCATGAGCCATAACAAGAGTATACTTCGCAGTGGTTGACGCCGCCAGTTGGGTATTCAGCCAGTCCTGGTCTATCTTATAATAGCTACTCGTGCCTTGCTTTGTTGAATTATAATAAAAATATTGGTCCACCGTAATTATGCGGACATTGCCTACCATCGTAGACCAGCTATACCCCACCTGGTTATCACTCGGGCCGTTATTCGGGCCATTCCGGGGGAGAACAATATTTCCAACCTGGGGGCTAGTTGACCCAAAGGCATTATAGTAGGCGGTCGTTAAGGTGGTAGGATGTAAGCTGGTATCCGGAGGCAAGCCATCATCAGCATTATTTTCGTGATTACCTCGCACCGTGTATATAGGTATACCGGCGGAATAAACCGCCCCCATACCATACGTAGCGGATTTCCAATTCGCGAATTGAGTATCATACTGGATCCTGTAATCGGGTAGTGAAGTGACCGGGTCGAGCAGATCGTTACCGTTTATGAGGTCGCCGCTCACGAATACTGCGGACGGCGTAATTGCGCCGGATTGAACACTGGAAGGGTTAGCCATTACAGAAGCTATTGCGGGTAGATATTCGCTTACGCCTGTAGTCGT
>JAPLLL010000124.1 GCA_026387595.1 Candidatus Omnitrophota bacterium | reverse complement strand
TTACCCTGAAAAATGCGTCGGCTGCAAACTGTTCATGCGCGATTGCCCGACCGGTGCCATAGAGATCATAAAGACAGGGGAAAAGGAGTTTGAGGCGCATATAAACCTGGCAAAGTGCATATATTGCGGCCAGTGCGTGGATTCCTGCATGAAAAAGGCGCTTGAGATGACGCCGGAATACGAACTTGCGCAGCTGGATCCGGCCAAACTTAGAATAGTGTTCAATGCAAAACCTAAAGACGGCGCTAAGACATAAATTATCCGATGCGCGTAAGGTGGCAGTGCTCGGCGTAGGCTCTGAACTGCGCGGGGATGACGCCGCCGGAGTCGCGGTGGCCCGTGACGTACAGGAATTTATTAAAAAAGAGGGGATAGGGTCCGCAAAGGTTTTTTTGGGCGAAACAGCGCCTGAAAACCTGACCGGGGAAATAAAACGGTTTGCTCCGACGCACGTTGTTATCATTGACGCGGTGGATCTTCGCCAAAAACCCGGCGCGATTAATATCATTGATATCGAAAATGAGGCGTGCGCGTCGTTTTCAACGCACAGGATGCCGTTTCGCATCCTGAAAGATTATCTTTGCGGATTTATAGGCTGTGAGGTTATAATAATCGGTATTCAGCCCGGCTCCCTGGCCTTTAATACTGGCCTGTCGCGTAAGATCCAGGGCTCAGTTAAAGTGGTGGCGCAAGAGATAGGGAGCGCTTTAAAGATGGTTTTACTGGTGTAAAACTTAGAAAACCAAAGGAGAAAGAACAATGTTCCATAATTTTCTGCCTAAAGAGTACAGTTTTTTTGATCTGTTCGATAAACAGGCAGCCTGTGCCGTAGAGGCTGCGGCATATTTCAAGGACCTTGTCCAAAGAGCGAATATAGATGAGGCAGCATATGAAAAGATGCATGATATTGAACATAAGGGCGATGACGTGGCGCATGATATTATTGACAAACTTGATAAGTCATTTATTACGCCTTTTGACCGCGAGGATATACACGCATTGGTAAAGGAGCTGGACGATGTCACGGACATGATAAACACGATCGTTAGCAGGATGAAAGTGTATAAAATAAAGGGAGTTGACAAAAATCTTGTGAAATTTGCCGATGTGATCGAAGAATCTGTCCGCTCAGTTTCTATCGTGGTAAAAGGGATGCGGAACAAAAAAAATGCAAAGGTCGTATTTGATTCCTGCATTGAGATCAACCGGCTGGAGAATGTGGGCGACAGCTTGAGGGATGATGTCCTTGCCGAGCTTTTCGAGAATGAAAAGGACCCGATCACAGTAATTAAACTAAAGGAGATATATCAGGACGCTGAGACGGTCCTTGACATATGCGAGGACCTTGCCCATGTGGTCAAATCAGTGCTCTTAAAACAGGCCTAAATAGCTATGACCATTGAGATTTTTTTCCTTATAGCGCTTGCGCTCAGTTTTGATTTCCTGAACGGATTCCATGATTCCGCCAACTCGATCGCCACGATTGTATCCACCAGGGTGCTTTCACCGCGTCTTGCGGTTATATGGGCGGCATTTTTTAATTTTGCGGCGTTTCTTTTTTTTGGGCTGCATGTAGCCAATACCATCGGCAAGGGGATCGTGGATATAAATGTTATAGACAAGGCCGTAATATTCGGCGCGCTGACAGGCGCCTGCGGCTGGAATATCATTACCTGGTATTTCGGCCTGCCGACAAGCTCTTCGCATGCGCTCATAGGCGGCATAATCGGCGCGGCATTGGTAAAGGCAGGGCCAAAGTCGCTTGTATTAAGCGGTATAGCAAAAACAGTCACCTTTATATTTGTTTCACCGGTATTGGGCCTTATCCTTGGGCTAGGCATAGGTATTGCGGTATACTGGCTGTTCAGGAAAAGCTCGCCGTTTAAAGTAGACCATATTTTCCGCAAAGGCCAGCTTGTCTCAGCGGCTCTGTATAGCCTTGGCCACGGCGGCAATGACGCCCAGAAAACCATGGGTATTATCGCCAGCTTACTTTTTAGCGCCGGTTTATTAGGTAAGACATTTTATATACCTTTATGGGTTGTAATCGCATGTTATGTGGCTATATCGTTCGGCACTATGTTCGGCGGCTGGCGTATTGTAAAGACAATGGGCCAAAAGGTAGCCAAATTAAAACCCGTGGACGGATTTTGCGCTGAACTCGGCGCAGCCGCTACCCTGTTTTTTTCCACGGCTTTTGGAATACCGGTAAGCACTACGCATACAATAACCGGTTCGATCATGGGAGTTGGTTCGGTCAAACGCTTAAGCGCTGTGCACTGGGGTATGGCCGGAACGATCATCTGGGCCTGGATATTGACCATACCTTTTTCAGCAGCCATATCCGCATTGGCGTATCTTATAGTATCCCGGTTCTAAACCGGAAAGGAAGGAATTGAAAATGAACTTCATCCTGACAGTATTTGAAAAAATAAAGAAACTGGTAATAGGAAAAGCGCGCGATCCCCAGGACACGAGCGTATTCCATAAAATCTCACTGATAGCGTTCTTTGCCTGGATAGGCCTGGGCGCGGACGGACTGTCCTCATCCTGTTACGGCCCTCAGGAGGCGTTCCTCGCGCTTGGTGGCCATAATTACCTGGGTATCTTTGTGGCGCTCATGACGGTTTTTACTATTTTTATTATCACCACCAGCTATTCCCAGATCGTAGAGCTTTTCCCCCACGGCGGAGGAGGCTATCTTGTTGCCAGCAAATTATTGTCTCCGACCGCCGGCATGGTTTCCGGGTGCGCGCTGCTTATAGACTATGTCCTTACGATCACGGTTTCGATCGCAAGCGGAGCAGACGCCGTATTCAGTCTTTTGCCCATGCAGTGGCATTCATACAGACTTGCCTTTGCTATTTCCGTTCTTTTGGTACTTATGGTCTTGAACATGCGCGGCGTTAAAG
>JAPLLL010000078.1 GCA_026387595.1 Candidatus Omnitrophota bacterium | reverse complement strand
GATAATCCTTTCGTCTCCGTAGGAAAGTTCCTGGCGCCCGATTTTTATCCTGGCGAGACTATTTTTGTATTCCAGATATGCCTGATTCAAGTCGAATTCATCCGCCTGCCCGGTTTTTTTTATTCCGTCGCAGAATTCTCTCAAGTCCATTCCCTCGACAAATAAGGTGAGCGTTTTTTTATAGGTGAGCTTAGAGTTGATGCGCAAGCGCTGGAAGGCCAAATATCCCTTGTCATCAGCATCTTTATTAAAATCAAAGTTGTTCCGAAATTCAATGCGGAATCTTTCTTCTCCTCCGGCACTGAAATTAAAATCATCGGGCTGCGCAAATAATTTAGGTATCGGCAAAAATAAGATGATGTAGAAGAAAAGTATGTACCACTTTTTCATAGTGTATTTCTCCTTATTAATGCAACTAAGTTGCATTAATGGTTAAAAAATATATGCTTCATAGACATACAGACCATTCCTTTTAGGCAATAGGGTTTATCTCTGCAGGGAGATCTTTGTGCTGTTATCATCAAGATAAAAAGAAGAGCTGAAAACGCGATAAACATGTAAGAGATGAGTTTGTTGAGAGCAAGGTATTGGATTCGATAATAGCTGATCATTTTACCTCCTTTCTGCATTTAGGGCATATTCCTTCAATGGTTAATTCCATGGGGCCGCGGAATTTGCTTCCGAGTTTTTTCTTAAGGATGGAGTCTATATTCAGCGAATCTATGGGGATTATCGCCTCGCAGACCATACAAATAAAATGAGGGCCAAGGTGTTTGTTTCCATTAGCCTGCGGGTCTATCAGGGCGTATCGCGAAACATTGCTAATAGTGAGTATTTTCTTTACGATAGCCTTTTTTTCTAGTAGCCGCAATATCCGGTAGAGAGTTACTTTATTAATAGGGTGGAATTTTTGTATCTGGCGTAATATTTCGGGAGGAGTAAGGCTTCTTCCGGCGAGAGTGAGAACCTTTATCACGTACCTGCGCAGGATAGTGATAGAAATGCCTTTACGTTTTAAGAGGCTTATGCATTTACATCTGTCGCACATAGCTGAATTTTAGCACAATGTAACTAAGTTGCAAGCACTTTTTTATACAGCGTAAAGAATAAAGCAGCGATGCTAGCGCCAAAGATAGGGCCAAGAATATACACGGTGAAGAATCAGCCTTTGGGGCCGGGGATAGCTACGGATTTCCATCCGGCCAGAAATGCGAATAAGCGCGGCCCGAAATCCCTTGCCGGGTTAAGCCCTGCCTGGGTGAGCGGCGCAATGATGCATATTATAGCTGTAATTGTTGCTCCAATTAAAATAGGGGCAAAGGAATCTCCGGGCCTCCCTACATTGCAGCCTTCAGTCAGAAGAAAAATCATAATTACCAGAAGAAAAGTCCCTAGTGCTTCCGCGAAGAAGGCATTAGGGGCGGATATAGTATAGGTAAGCGAGGAGGGAGGAGGGAAGTATTCTCCGAACATCATCGCGGTCACGACAGAATTGGGCTGGCCGCGGATAATATTATTAACTGCTTCAAAATGAGCGATAGCGCCTGAAAAAAGCAGATACACAAAAAATCCCGCGAGAAATGCTCCGAGGAGTTGTCCAATAATATAGAGAGGTAATTTCTTGGTCGGCATTCTTCCGCTTATGGCCATAGCAATACTTACCGCAGGGTTAAGGTGCGCACAGGAGAGGTGGCGCGTTGCGTAAATAGCCAAGGTTACTCCGAGTCCCCAGACAGCGGCGATTTGAAATAGGCCAACGTGCGCTTTAAATAGGACTGAAACCGCAACGCTGCTGCAGCCAAATAAAACGAGGATAAACGTCCCGAATGCCTCTCCGGTACAATTGCGTATATTATTTTTTTCGCAGCAGGTCATCGACTATTTTTGCAGTGTAATGCGCCAGGAATCTCACGGCTTTATTGCCCTTTGGCCCTAACTTTTGAGGAGAAGAATCTGAAACATTGATAAGGTTGATTTTTAAAAGACGCTCAACATCAACCACAATAGTTACTTTATCCCGTGCGTATTCCTTGAGAAGTTTATCCGCGTGATGCGCATGGTGTCCTTCGAGCGTTATGATAGGTAGGTCTCTAGCAAACCCAATGTCTTCTTGAACCCCGCTAAAAAGCGCGGGCATGCAGCCAAGTACGGTTTGCTGCGGCCGCAGTTTCTCACAAACCAGATAAGCTGCCTGCCTGCCGATCGTTCCGAATACGCTGGTTAATTCCGAGCTGGGCCAAACACAAATTTTATTCTTCATAGTAGATGAACACCCGCGCAAATTCCCCAGCGGGGGACACTGGCCCAAATCCTATCTGGGCCAGGTAGCCGCTTAGCGCGGGGTGTCATAGTAGTTTGTCGATTTCCTTAGCTGCAATCTCGGCGATAGCCTTGGCCACGCGCCTGTGTCCCGGTCCGACTTTTGAACGCACTGCCCCGGCAAGAGATAGTTTTTTATCTACGCACACGCGAGGAAGGTTTATGATTAAAGCCGCTTTTATGCCTTTGGCGGACAGGATCTCGGTGGCGCATTTCTTCATGCAGCCGTCTATTGCGATAAGGGGGTGTTTCTTTGCATCCTCAAGGGTTTTTTTATCGTCAGTGATAAGCTCCGGTGAGCTGATGAGTAGTATCTTTCCCGGCCTCATTTTTTGGATCTGCCATGCGGTTTCCCTGGTAGTGGTGGAGGTAATCTGTCCTATCCCGTTACATGGGAAAAAAGCTACTTTTTTCTTCATAATTAAATTTTTAACCGGCTAAAGTCAAAGGCGCAACAGGGCATTATTAGTTTGTTCTTGTTTTTTGGCAGTTTTTTTGTCAACTGAGGCGCGAGTAAATAAATTCTTTGTTGGCCGTTTTTTTCCTGAGCCACGAGGCCCGCTTTTTCCAGTATACGCAGGTGCTTAGAGACATTGTATAGGGGGATATTCAAATGTTTGGAAATGGCCTGGACACACGCCGGGCCTTGTAATAAGAGGCGCATGATCTTTAACCTGTCTACTTGAGATAATGCGCGAATTTTCTTAAGGCAATCTTTTTTCATTGCGTTTATATTTGCACAAATATGCAAATATGTCAAGGGACTTTTCATT
>JAPLLL010000087.1 GCA_026387595.1 Candidatus Omnitrophota bacterium | reverse complement strand
TGTCGCAGCGGGTAAGGTGGTTTAGCCGGTCGATCACCCTGATATCAAGCGGGTCTTTCATTGCTATAGTAATGGAATTTTCCAGCCTGAAAAGCGGAAAGACCATGTATTCTCTGGCTATTGTCTCGGGAAGCAGTTCGATGGCGTCTTTGGTTATTTTCTGGCGGTTGATATCGACATAAGGAATGCCGATCTGTTCGCTGACTGCCTGGGCGATCTGTTCTTCGCTGGCATATCCCAAGTCTACGATGACCTCGCCTAAAAGTTTACCGCTGAGTTTTTGCTTTTCAATGGCATCTTTAAGCTTGTTGATATTTAAAATGCCTTTTTGAACTAATTTTTCTCCGATCAAAAATCCTACATCTCTTGGCATATTGCCTCCTGATAATGTTTCTTTTATTGTAACCTAAATTTTAAATAAATAAAGATATTATTTCAGTTGCTCGAGCCAGTGAATTTCTAGCGTCTGAGGCGCGATGTTAAGCGCTTTTTGGATGCTATCCGGCCAGGGCCTCCCCTCACCGATATTTACCAATAATACCCGCATTCCTTCCCAGCCCCAGATTGAAATAATATATCTTACGATCGAGCCACTCTCAAGATAAAATAACCCGGCGTCAATTGACAGATTTGAATCTCGCGCCGGAGCAGAAAAATAAGTTATTAAAGGGAATATATTTTTTTGCGCTGCGGCATCGATTAATTTAGTTTTGTCCGTAGGATTAATACGTTCCTCTTCGTACACGGCAAGCCCCTCATTAAGAAACACAGGGCAATTACCGCCTGTTAGATCGAAAATCAGGCTGTGCGTATATTCATGCCAAATGATCGCTTCTAACAAATTTTTTTGGGATAGGGTGTCCGGATATAGAGGTATTCTGATTTTGCCGTCAAAAAGCCCGCCCGCCCATGCCGGCACTGACCGGACTTTTGCGAAGCCCTCTGGCGAATATAACAAAACGATTATTTTATGTTTTGGAAAATAATTAAAATCCCTGCCGATCGTCTGGTAAGCATTTTTTAAGGAAGCCTTTAGCGTTTGCCTTGCCTCTGAATTTAAAATGGCGCTTTCTGAGCGGAATTCAAAGATCTCGGTTTTGTCTTCGCTGAGATTCTCTTCGATCGGCGTTTCGCTTTTAAGGGATTTCAATTTTTCTTCTATTGTCTTAAGGCCGGGATTTAGTTTTAATGTTTTTTCCCAGCATAGCTTTGCCTGGCTCAAGTTTTGCAGGTTATAATAAATATCGCCTTCTAACGCAAAAATTTGCGCGTTGGAAGAGTCTTCGGTTTCTGCCTGCTTAATCAAGGTAAGGGCTTTTTTCAAATCGCGCGCCTGAAATCCCGAATAGGCCTTACGAAAATACTCCATACTTCGTGCGTAATCGCAAAAAGCGCTTGATGTCATGGTAGTAATGAACAGGAGGGAAAATATAATTAATTTAAACAATGTTTATTTGTTTATGATTTCAACCGGCTGCTGGGTCTCTAGCGTTTCTGCCGGAGTAGTATTTTGATCTTTCTTATCCTTGTCTTTCTCCTCTTCCTTGTGTTTCTTTTCGTCGTCTGCGCTCTGCGTCATGTTCGGATTATCAAACATGTTAGGCGCTCCTTCGGTCATATTTTCATAGCTTGGAGGCTGGCCAAACATGGACTCTTGTTCTTTAGCTTGGGTATTACTGGGCAGAGGAATGTATGTGTTCGTATCCTTTGCGTTAGTTGATAAAGCACCTTGAGCCATAGACATGTCTCTAGGAGGTGTATACGTGTTTTGGGTTCTGGTCCCTGTAGCAATTATAGGAGTATAATTTATCGGTATAGGTGTTTGGCCAAGAGTACCGGAATTTGGCTGTCCGCTCTTACTGTAAGACTGGAATCCGGTTGATACGGCAGTCTCGTATAAGCCGGACTGGTTATAAGTAGCAGGCAGGCCATTAGTCGGTGTTGTAGGAACAGTGTAGCTTGAAGGGACTTGTTTGGCATAATTAGTCACTTCAAAGTTATAT
>JAPLLL010000110.1 GCA_026387595.1 Candidatus Omnitrophota bacterium | reverse complement strand
TCTTGTCGTAGAACCTTACATGGTGTATACCGATTCTGTTCGCTGCAAGCCTTATGCGGCCATTCGTTTCTTTAAGGGCGCGAATAATAAGTTTCTTTTCCTCTTCAGCCCATGCGTCGGGGTTTCTTTTTGAAACCCAATGAGATGAATACCTGATAAGGGCCCGCGCGCGCTCAAAATCAGCCGGTTTGATCTGCCTTTTTTCTTTTAATTCCATAAGCCGCAGGCGCGCAGCCATAAATGTCTTGGCCGGATGCGGATAGGTCTTTATGTTCTCAAGTGCGGTCAACAGTTCTTCCGGTGTTGTTTTTTCCGCGACCTGTATGACCTCTGGTTCTTCCGCAGCGTACTCTTCGGGCTCGATATGGTATCTTCCTATCTTAATATACAAGGTTACAAGGCTGACCCCGGCGTATTGCGCAGCCTTTTTAGCATCGCCTTTGCTCATGCGCAAGGCTTCCATGATAACCTGCCTCTCCGCATCAGGCCACTCTCCCGGATAATTTGCCGCAATCCAACCGGCAGCGTTCCTGGCTAAGGCGGCCGCGTGTCCAAGCTCAGTAAGCTCTTTCTCCGTTTTTGATCTCAGCCTTAGTTCCGTAAGCCGCTTGCGCAGGGACAGGAAAACTTGTATCGGGTCCGGACATTCTTTTACGTGCATGAGCGAATGGGTAACCTCTTTGAGCGTCCTCTTCTCCGCGGAAAACGGCTTTGCCGGAGCGGGCGCGGTCTTCGGGCCAGGCTTGACAGGCGTTGCTTTCTTCGCCTGTTCATTTATAAATTCCCGCAGGTATTCGCGCAAAAGCCCCCGGTAAGAACCGGCAGCAGGATAATTCTCAGGGAAAAGGGCTCGTTGTCTTAAGCGGCAGTCATTATGGCTGAAATATCCCTCAAGTGCTTCATGAATAAGGTATTCGGCAACAAGGTTTGTTTTAAGCTCTTTATCGATCTTTGCCAAATATTCCAAAAGGTCCCATGCATAACCTAACGTGGTTTTCTTATAAAGGAGCGCTATAATAAGTTGTTCATCGCTCATCCAGTGAGGTTTTGTGCAGAAACCGAGCGCAAATTTATCGGCTGTTTGTCCGGCGTTATATCTGGAGCTGATAACTATAGCTTTAAAAAGGATTTTGTCCTTATTTTTAAGGTCCGCAACCGCCCGGCGGACACATTGCCTGTCTTCCTTGTCGCTTAAATACGGATCGCGGCGTTGATACGCCTCTTTTATCCTGTCCTTAAACATTTTTATAGTGCTGTCAGGTATCGGCGGCATCCGCTGTGTCTTTTTTTGTTTTATAACACTGGCGAGCTCTTCTGCCGCCTCCATGCTCTCTATGATAAAGCCGGCGGCTGGCGAAGATTCGGGGGCCTTGCGTTCCGCTGCCGCCCGCGGCCTTAAGGATTTCCTCTCGCTGCCTTGTACAGCCACTATATCAGCTCGGGACTTTCCCTCGCCGCATTTGTCACTCTCCATTACGGCTCGGGGTCGTTGGCCGGAGTTAAGGGGGACGCGCGATACCTCCACTGCGGTAGAGGTTGCCGCCCCCTTAGTCCGGTTTATACACCCCGGGGGTGCCACCCCGGGGGTGCAAGAACAACCTGTGCACACCGCTGGGGTGTGCAGAAGCGCTATGATTAATAGGAGTGCTATGAGTTTTATGAGTTTATGTTTCATATTTATACCTGACTAAGGCACAAGTCTTCTCGATCTGGTTTCGAAACTGGCCTTATGGGTGCACCAACTGGCTGAAGGAGACAAGGCACTACTCCTTTTACTAAAACCGATTTATCGCGGTATCTTGTGATTTTTATACTAAAAAGATCAGCCATGCCCTCATACGTCTTCCGGGCGGACGAACTTCCCGTATATGTCGAGAGCTGAAGCCCCGCCCATCTGTTATCTTTGATAAGCATCCACGTCAGAAGTGCCCTGCCATAGTAATGCTTTTCAGGAAGCCTCGGGTCTATGTCGGATATCACAAGGATGTCGGGCTCTTGCCGGTTGATGCTGGGACGACGCGTTATCATTATCCTCCCGACCCGCACACCGCCCTTTGAGATTATCGTACTGTATGTGCCGGCGGCGGGAGCGATCTCCTCGGTCCAGTAATACCCAAGGCCTTGCAATTCACGTAAAATTTCGACAATAGGCCTTCCATCTACCATTATGGGGGTCATGTTTGTGCTCTTTTCCTGAAATAATGTACGCCTTACAAGTCCGGGGGCAAAAACATCCCAATTTACGGGTATCGTAAACCGTATCGCTGTCCCTTGTGTCTTTTTTGCTGACTTTTCAACAGCGATATCGGAATCCGACTTGTAGATAAGTCTGTACGCTCCGGAAACGGGATGGAGAGTATCTATCTCTATCTTCCCGCCCGATTCGCTTATCCATTTCCGGCCATAATACTTCAAGATCCCTTCTCCGCCTGTGCCGGTTGCAAGCTGAAGCGGTTCACGATGAATTTTCTTTTCACTCGTTTTGATGATTTTCTTAAACAACCTTCCGAGCACGCTGCGCTCTATACCTATTCCGTTATCGCTTATTTCAAGTACAAGATCATTCCCGCGCCTTGCAATATTTATTGAAACCTTTCCTTTGTAATTTTTATTCTGTCTTTCCAGGTGCGCTCTTATCGCGGTCGAGTCCAGGCAATTGTAAAAAACCTCCGTAAGCGCGAGCATATAACCGTTCTCCCACCAGCTATCGCCTTTACTCTGATCGCCCATATCCACCACATACATTTTAGAGAGCCTGTTTTTCACATATGTATCAAGTTTTATCTCTATCGCCGGGCTTTTAAACTTGCCGAAAAAATGTGCCATCGTATCCATAATCTTCACCATTGCTCTCTCGCGGCCGTCTGGTGTAGGCGTAAAGGCAAATCGCCGATTAAGCATGGCCTTTTCTTCTTTACCGATAACGCTGCGTTCTTTCGCCGCTACACTTGGCACTGCGTTATTTTTCCTGAGACTTAGCAGTATGGTGGCCTCTTTGCGGGTTTCTGGAGCGCGGGGATCCTGAACGATGTTCTCCCAGGACTCAATTTTCCAGCCGCTGCCTTCCAGGAGCGATCTCAATCCGGCTTCATAATACTGGGTATAAAATATACGCATCAAAAAGCGCGCACCCGGTTTGGCCTTTTGGGCGGCGTTCTTAAAAATTTTCCGGAGGTCCGCGGCGCATATATCGAGATTGGAGTCTTCGGCAAGGAAACGGGCCCTCGCGTCTTTATTAACTTCGTCACGGTAGGTGGGCGAATTAAAAATATAAAAATCCGCGGAAGGGCACGTATTTAGATATAATGAATAGGGCCGGTGTCTATTCCTGTTTGCATTAAGTTGATATTCGGTATTCATTAATTTAAGAAGGCTGATGTCCATCGCATGGACGCGTTTTGCGCCTAATTCCAACAACAGAACCGCGTTAACCCCGGATCCCGAACCAATCTCCGCGGCCTCAAGTCCTGCCAGATTGATAACACCGTCCGATTGAAGCCTTCGAAGCTTGCCTCTTGTTGTACGCGTGCTTTTTTCACTCGGCGGATAAACGGTCGGGAACCAAACGCCGTATTCGTCTCCCTGGACAAGCGCGGCTCCAACCGGCGCCCCCCACAAGGCCTTCGTCGCTTCATGGATATCGGACCATTGGACAGAATGTCTGGAAATAAGGAGCCGGATCAATTGTTCTTGCGCCGGAAAAGCTATCTGTTCCGTGCTTTTCCCGTACAAAATGTTTTGCGGCTGGGTGTAAAGATCGTATGTAACAACAACTGAATCTTTGCCTAATCCCGGCCAAACCAGCGCAACAGGATGCTTCTGATAAGTTAGAAGATAGGCGTTGTTCAATTCAGCCAGCGAGCCTATCTGGTCCTTGCGGCCCAAATGTTCATAAACATGATAAGTCCCCATCACCTCTTGCAGGCTTTGGTATACCGCTTTGCGGAGCCCTTGTCCTTCCAGCCCCAGTATCGAATGCTGCGCCAGCCTAACGCGCCCCCACGGCCCATCGAGCGGCTCCACGGTCGCGCGCTGCGGGTCCACCCCGAATGCCTTAATAAAATACCATACCGGCATTGTATCGTTTATCCCCTGGATTTTTTCCTGAACCTCCCGATCAGCTTTGGCCTGCGGCCGCAGTGAATCCTTTTGGCTAGGGCTAAGGGGGAAGACTTCGGACACCCCGGAGGTGTGCATAATTGCTATGGTCAGCAGTATTAATATGAGTTTATGTTTTTTCATATACACGCCTGCAATTTCTTGCCCGCTTTATTTTGCAGAACGGCCCGTGTCCCCTTCTTTTCTGCGCCGATATGCGTATGTCGTCCCTTAAGTGCGTATCGCTTCATATTTGCAATGAAACCTTTCAGGTCTGCCAGTGTGATATCTTGTTTAGACAGGATATCCCACATTATCGCATTCAATTCATCCGGGATCATCGGGTTGAATGTTTTCGGCGGCAGGATCGGCGATTCGTCTCCGCCGTCAATACCTGCCGGTATGCAAAAACGGCCGCGGTGCTCTATATCTTTTTTTGTAAGGCAGAAATAGGCTATTTCCACAACATTAAGAAAATTTGTCGTTTCCATTCTCCTTAATTCTTCTGCGGGCAGATCCCTGAAACGCTCGGCGTCCTCAAAATCAAATAAGGCAGGCTCATCATTACCGGGCCTTACGATTATATTCTCGTATGTCATATCAATATCGATGACCTTGGCCTTATATTGCAGATATTCCGCCGCATCTATGATGGGGAGTATTATATCCAGTGTTTTTGGGACTACTTTTTTAGGAAAGTCACGATGAAGCCTTTTGACCCATAAACGCAGCTGCGGCCCTTTCGTATACTCGGAAATCATTACGCTATTCCCCGAATCATCCTTCGCGCTGAAACCTTTTATTATATTGGGGTGATTAAGACCTTTCATAATTACGATCTCTCGTCTGTCAAACGCCTGCTTGAGGATAACCTTTTGCCCCGTATCCAGTCTTTTTGCGATTTTAACATGGGGGTGATGTCTGATATTGTCATTCAATATCAGACATATACGGCCGTCTAACCGGACCCTGTCTCCCCGTTTGATGGATTTCCAATCTGAAACATCGTCGATAATTGTGCGTTCGTCTGCCGCCCGCGGTCTTAGCGAATTGTCTTGGCCGGAGCTAAGGGGGACGCGCATTATCCCCACTGCGGTAGGGACAGCTGCCCCCTTAGCCCGGCCCATGCACACCGCTAGGGTGTGCAGAAGCGAGATGGTTAATAGCAGTAATATGAGGTTTGTAAGTTTATGTTTCATGTTTATACCTGGTTAAAGGACAGGCCTGACTTTAGCTCGGGAACCATCTCGGATTTAAGACGCTCCCCTATTGTCGCCGGTTCCGGTTTGACCCACCTTAAAGAAATACGCGTTCCTTTTTCAAAAGCGCTTTTTCTGCCCGGCAACGGCTTAAATGTTCCGGTTGTTTTGTCGTAAACATAAACGTAGTCTGTGGATAAATTTTTAGTCTCGATTTCGATTTCGCCTGTGCTAGATCGCGCAAAGATCGAGTCGCATATCCCTCTAAGCATACGACCGTGACCGTAAGGGCCGTTCCTGAACGCTTTTTTACGCTTCAGCTCAATGTTGTCTATACCCTTTCCGCGGTCACGCTGCACTATCTCAAACCCTATCGGTTCCCCGCTCCTTGAATATATTTTTCTTAACGTGACTATTCCCCCTCCACCGTACCTTACGACATTATCGCAGAGCTCATAAACATTAATGCTCACGGCATCCAGGTTGTACAGGCGGATCTGCCGGAAAAAATCCTCAAAAAACTCCTGTGCAAGCGCCTGCGCCATAACGGCGGCTTTGGGTCTGTGAATTACGATTAGCCCCGGAAAATCCTCTGAAGGTTCCGCTATGGTTTCTTTCGAAAACGCCGGGATGACAAGCATGTTAAACTCCGACCGCGCGCGGGCGTTTATCTCATCCAGCGCTTTTTCGTCCCGGCTGAGTTCCTCAATCGCTTGATTTTCGAATGCCCTTAAGACGGCTGTGGGTCTTTGTGCCGTTTGCGATTTTTCTCCCGCCGCCCGCGGCCGTCCCTCACTGCCGAATGTATCCTCTCTTGCAGTTCGGGACATATCTCGCTCACCGGTCGCTCGTGGTCGCAGGACGGAAGACATCGCTGCTTTATCCGCTGCCTCCCCTATCACATCCGCATGATCCATGTGCACGGCGGAATCGGCCGTTATGAGCCAAAGCCGCTTATTGCGTATGAAAAATTCGCCGCGTTTCCAAAACTCCTTAACCTCGCCTACGCTTAACGGGTCAACCGGAGCAAATGCAACCCGGGGATATTTCAGATCACGTAACCGCATCCGTATTACTTTGTAAAGCTCGTCAAGGTCTTCCCTTTGGGCATGTCCTTTCGGGCGTATTATTGCAATATCAGTATCGCTCATTTCAGTCTGCCGGCCGGCGGCGTACGAACCAAAAAGAAGTACTGTAATCTTATGGATGTCAAATCCCGTCTCTTCTGCAGCATACCTGATCGCTTCCTGGATGCCGCAAATAAGCTCATCCGTTGTCACGAATCTAATATTTTGGTGCAGTTCTTTTGCTGCGCGCGGACTTATGCCCTTTTCAACCTTTGCCTGCGGCCGCAGGGAATCATCTCTCCCCATGCACACCGCTGGGGTGTGCAGAAGCGCCATGGCAAGTAGCAACGATGTAAGTTTTCCGCCTAAGCTAAACTTTATTCTATTCATGGCGGATCCGCCTCCGGCGGATATACGTTTATGTTTCATGTTTAAACACCGCAGATTATAGCTCTATAATCTGCCCCCTTGTCTCTTAGCTTCGGGCCTGCCGCAGGCGCGGAAGCATTTACAAGCAACGGGAATAGATACTGTTCCAGTTTTTCTATGATCGTGTATGCCGCTTCCGACGCATCAAGTAAATCTGTCCCAAAATCCGGGTCATCGGGACTGTAAAATTCAGTGAACAAAAATACCTTGCCCTCCAGTCGCGGGAACCGTCTGATCAAAAAATCCATATGGGCTCTTTCCGCAACAAATATTATATCGGCCCATATAAGCTCAGTTCCATCCGGACGGAGCAGTTTGCCCACGTCATCTGCATCGTATGCCTCTGATGACAGCCCCAAAATGCCCCCATAGTCAACCCGTACATTGTCTGCTAGTTCACGTTGCTGAACGTAATTTTTTGTTACCACATTAGCGGCATTGGAACGGATCAGACCTTTGAGGCAGACAAAAAGGATGTTTATGCCTTTATTGCCGATTTTTTCGGATATAATAGCCTTTATCGCTTTATTGCGATTTGCCGCCTTGCGCTCTTCCGTAGCCCGCGGCCGCAAAACAGAGCCCATAACCGCCGTGGATGTCTGTTTGGGCCCGATATATTGAGCAGCAGGTTCCAGCTGTTTGTATTTTTCAATAAGCCTGCTAAGCGCGGGAAATATTATCCGGTTATAATATGCAGTTATTTTATCCGGATCAAGCGACATGAGCGGAACGGACAACCCAAGGGCCAGATCAGCGATCTCTGCCCTGTCGGCGGGTGATAAAGAATTGCCTGAACCTTCAAGAAAATAGCGGATGAGTATCTCTATCCCGTTTGCTTCAAAATGGAAAGCATCGTTGCCAAGCTCCCGCACCATATAGTCGGCAGGGCATGCGGAATCCGCATAATCAAAGATCCGCAATACGCCTTCGCCGTTTACAATATCAAGCATGTAATTTTCGGGCGCTACATCAGAGTCAAAGATAAGCCGTCTGTGGAATTCTAAAGTAGTTCTAAATATATTTTCTACCACCTGCAAGGAAGTAACTGGCCGGTGCCGGAAAAACCCCTGAGAAATAAAAGAGTCCAATGTTCTTCCTTTTACAAATGGCATAACTACATACGGAATAACACCTTCGCATTCTATAGTTCCCGCTTCCATTATAGGGGTTATGGTCAAGCTGCGGCCCAGAGTCTCCAGCTTTTGCTGCAGCCATTTAACGCGGCGGACATATTGTTCCGCAGGCCGGCCCCGCGCAAGACGGACCACTATGCCCTGTGTTTTTATGAGATATATGTAATTTACTCCCCCGCGGGATAACTCCGGCTGCTGCATGGCTTCATGTACCTCGTAATCCAGGTCCGGGATCGACAATACCTCAATATCCGCTTCGCTGCAGTTAAGCTTCTGCGCGATAGCTTTGATGTGAGCGGATATAAGGCGATGCTCTTTGGGCTGCTGGCCGGGCCTGATTTGCCTCATCACGCCTGCAAAGGATTGCGTGCCGGGTGCAAGCTCTGGATTATAGCTTAACAGCATCCTGGTTTTTTCCAGATCCTGCGCGCTGCATCCCATTTCCGCAAAAACAGAATTGAATAAAACCACTGTCTTATTAAATTCATTTCTTCGCGCTTTCAGCGTATCGCCCCCTACAACCCTTGGTATAATAGTTATATCTGTGGGCATTTTAGTTTTAATGTCAAAATACATATCAACCCTTACGCAGTGCTGCTGTTTAGGATCCACGCCGGCCTTTTCCATAAGCATATTGTGGCTAATCATAAGAAAATCAAATTTTTCTATCCTCGGGGCTACAGAAACCACTTGTACGCCCCCGCTATCATTGTAAAGCAACACGACCAATATTTCATTCAGGTTGCCGCTTTTGACAGCAAGCGGGGTAAAACTTGCGGAAACCAGGGCTGAAATTTCTCTGGCCGCAGAAGCTGCCGTCAGATTATGCCGCACTTTAATAAAAATATCCGCCCTATCCGCATATGCGCGCGGCCGCAGAACGGAACTAAGCTGCGATTTTTCTATGACCCGTACGTTCATCAAAGCCGGCACTTTACCCGTATATTTAAAACAATAAACGGCATACGGCTGCTTAATGACCGTTTTGCCGTCCATCGGCGAAACAAAACCAACATCTTCCATTCTCAAAAGCGAAAAACCGTTCTTTGCGAACTCGCGGATTATAAATTCCTTGTCTTCGGGCAGGCCGCTGTTCCATATAAGGACCCGGCCGTCGCGCTTATTTATGATTTTCTTTAGATTGCGGACAAACCGTAAAAATATCCTGCCGCCTTCGTCGCCGTCCCATCTTAATTCGTGGCCATCCCATGATCTGCGGCTGCCTAACCCCGGCATATTCCACTCCACCCTGTCATAAGGCCCCCTGAACGGGCAGCGCCCCTTTGAATCAGCGATATTATCATGCACCTTCGCCGAAATATCTTTCCCGGCAACAGCCCTGGAGCTTGCAACCTCAAACGGGTTTAAGCCCAACACGCTCACCCTGCGTTTTGTCTTTAACAGCGTAGCCCATACTTCCGCCCCTGCCCCGGGCCCTACCACCAGGGCGCGGTGGCCTTTGCGCAGGTCGAATTCCTTCCAGCTATATA
>JAPLLL010000146.1 GCA_026387595.1 Candidatus Omnitrophota bacterium | reverse complement strand
CTTACGATGCTGCACGCGGGCGGGAAGTTTGACCACAGGGTTTATAAAGTTTCCGGAGGGCTGCATGGCGTAGGCGTGAGCGTGGTAAATGCGCTTTCCGACTGGCTTGAGGTGGAAGTAAAAAGGGACGGCAAGGTATACCACCAAAGATACGAGAAGGGAAAGACCGTTTCCAAACTTACCGTTATAGGAAAGAGCCAGAGGACCGGGACAAAGGTCACGTTCAAGGCGGACAAGGAAATATTCAGCGTCAAGATAGACTATAGCTATGACATCCTCGCGAACAGATTAAGAGAACTCGCATTCCTGAACAAAGGCATAAATATAGAGTTGAAGGACGAGCGCAGCAACAAAACAAACGTTTTTAACTTCAGCGGCGGCGTAGTATCTTTTGTGGAATACCTTAATAAGAACAAAGCGCCGCTCCACAAAAAGGTCGTGTATTTTGAAAAAGAAAAGGACGGCATCCAGGTCGAGATAGCCATGCAATATAACGACGGGTATGCGGAAAATATATTCAGTTTCGCGAACAACATAAATACACCTGAGGGCGGAACGCACTTAAGCGGATTTAAGTCCGCCTTGACAAGGGCGTTGAACCAGTACTGCAAGAATAAGGGCCTTTTAAAAGAGGCCGACGGCACGCTTTCAGGCGACGATGTAAGAGAAGGGCTTGCCGCAGTAATAAGCGTAAAGGTCCCAAACCCGCAGTTCGAGGGCCAGACAAAAAGCAAACTCGGGAACTCAGAGGTAGAGGGCATTGTAAATTCCGTTGTTAATGATTCACTCGGCGCATTCCTGGAAGAGAACCCGCCGGTAGGAAATAAAATAGTGGAGAAGGCGGTCCTTGCCTCAAGGGCAAGGGAGGCCGCGAGGAAGGCGCGCGAACTTACAAGAAGAAAGGGCGCGCTTGAGATGGCGTCGCTGCCCGGAAAACTTGCCGACTGTTCAGAAAGGGATCCTGCGCTTTGCGAGCTTTATATAGTGGAAGGTGATTCGGCCGGCGGCTCGGCAAAACAGGCGCGTGACAGGCGGTTCCAGGCGATCCTTCCGATAAAAGGAAAGATCCTGAACGTTGAGAAATCCAGACTTGATAAGATGCTGAACAATGAGGAAATAAGGACGATCATAACCGCGCTCGGCACAGGCATAGGCCAGGAATTCGACCACACAAAGATAAGGTACCACAAGATCGTGCTGATGGCCGATGCCGATGTTGACGGCTCGCACATAAGGACGCTTCTTCTCACATTATTTTACAGACAGCTCCCCAAGCTTGTGGAGCAGGGCCATATCTATATCGCCCAGCCGCCGCTTTATAAGATAAAACGCGGCAAGCGCGAGGAATACATAGACACCGAAGAAGCTATGAGCAGCATGCTGCTTGAGCTTGGGAGTGAAGGCATGACGCTTGTCAGGGTAAAGGACAAGAGCGACTTTACCGCAAAGCAACTTGGAGACCTTTTGGGTTTTTTAGTCGAATTTGAGAAGCTTGCGATCATTATTGAGAAAAGGGGAGTAAAGATATCTGATTACCTGGATTTAAGGCACCCAAAGACCAAAAAACTGCCACTGTACATGGCAAAAGTGGAGGGCGAGCCCAAATTCTACTATGATGATGCCGAGCTTGGCAAGGACGTAGATATTAAGAGCGTAAAAGGAGAAGAAAGTAAGGTAGAGAAAGAGCTTGACCTGGTCGAATTCTACGAAGCCAAGGAATTAAGCGATCTGATCAAGGATATTGAAAAGCTTAAGGTGGACATAATGGACTACGACCCGACCCCGGAAGCGGATGAGCAAAAAGGCAAAAAAAAGGCCTCCAAAGAGGGCAAAAAGAAGTCGGCCAAGGAAGGCCTTTACAAGTTCACTTCGGAGAACGAGGATGTGTATCTTGGCGGCCTGAAAGAGGTGCTTCATCATATCAGGGAGAACGGGAAACACGGCATGGCGATCCAGAGATACAAAGGCCTTGGGGAGATGAACCCGCACCAGCTTGGGGAGACCACGATGGACCCTGAAAGGCGCACGATGCTGAAGGTGACGGTTGAGGACGCCGTTGAGGCGGATGAGATGTTTACGATATTAATGGGTGACCAGGTTGAGCCGCGCAGGGAATTCATAGAGACCCATGCGTTGAATGTAAGATACTTGGATGTCTAAAAAAGAGAGAATAGAGAATGAAGATTACAGCGATATCGTCGTAATCGAATCTTTTCATCGCCGTAATCGCAGTTATATTATTTAGAGGAGGAAAATGTATACACGTAACGAAAAGATAGTCCCGATATATATCGAAGACGAGATGAGGGATTCCTACATAAGTTACGCGATGAGCGTAATTGTGGGACGGGCGCTGCCCGACGTGCGCGACGGCCTTAAGCCGTGCCACCGCCGCATCCTTTACACCATGAGGGAGCTCAGTCTCGAGCATAACAAGCCCTACAAAAAATGCGCGAGGATCGTCGGAGACTGCCTGGGCCGCTATCATCCTCACGGCGATGTCGCGGTCTACGATACGCTTGTCAGGATGGCGCAGGATTTCTCTTTAAGGTACCCGCTCGTGGACGGCCAGGGCAACTTCGGCAGCATAGACGGCGACTCGCCGGCGGCGATGCGTTACACGGAGGCCAGGATGGAATCCGTTACGGACGCGATGCTGCAGGATATCGAGAAAGATACCGTAAAATTCGTTGCGAATTTCGACGAGAGCATGCAGGAGCCGACGGTGCTCCCCGCGGCACTTCCTAATCTATTGGTAAACGGCTCATCGGGCATCGCGGTCGGCATGGCGACGAACATCCCGCCGCATAATCTGAACGAGGTGTGTGACGCGGTCGGCGCCCTTATAGAGAATCCCGAGATAGAGATCAAGGATCTGATGAAATACGTGAAGGGCCCGGATTTCCCGACCGGCGGCATTATCCGCGGCAGGGAAGGCATAAAGTCCGCGTACCTGACCGGAAGGGGCCTTTTAAGGGTCCACGCGAAAGCCGCGGTAGAAGAACAGAAATCAGGCAAGGAATCCATTGTCATAACCGAACTTCCGTACCAGGTCAATAAAGCGAATCTTATCGAATCCATAGCCAACCTCGTGCGGGATAAAAAGATAGAAGGCATAAGCGACGTAAGGGACGAATCCGATAAGGATGGGATAAGGGTGGTTATCGAGCTTAAGCGCGGAGAGAACGCCCAGGTGGTCCTGAACAACCTGTTCAAGCATACGCAGATGCAGGGGACGTTCGGCGTGATCATGCTCGCGCTTGTGAACGGCAAGCCGCAGGTCCTTAACCTGAAGCAGATCCTGCAG
>JAPLLL010000091.1 GCA_026387595.1 Candidatus Omnitrophota bacterium | reverse complement strand
TGACAAATCATCAAATATGTGGTATAGTTGAAACCAAGAAAGGGGTCCTTAAGATGAAAAATATTCTGTTATTACCGGTATTTCTTTTATTTATGGCAGGGCATGCCCTGCCATATCAGATCGATGAAACATGGCAGGATATAAGTTACGGTATTGATGAAACGGATATGCGCACGGCTGTCTTTTCGCCGGAAAACCCTGATACGATCTATGCCGGCTCATCCAAAAGTATTTTTAAAAGCGCTGACGCCGGAAAGACCTGGCAGAAATTGTATCTTGTGCGCGGAACCCTTACAGCGGTAAACGCGATCGCGGTAGATCCTAAAAATCCGGATATCGTCTACGCCGGGACCCAGAACGGCCTTCTTCTGACTTCCGACGGCGGAAAAAACTGGAACAGGCTTTTTGAGGGCCTGGGCGGGCCTGAAAAGGACGTAAAACATTTGTTAGTATCTTCCGACGGCAAGATATTTCTTGCTACGGCAAAAGGCATATTCATAAGCGCTGACGCCGGCAAGACCTGGCGCAAGCCGGCAAGCGAAATTTCAGACCATATCGTAAACTTTCTTGCCTGCGAAACCGAGGATTGCAAGATCATGTACGCTGCATCCAATCTCGGTGTTTTTAAGTCTGACGATAGCGGCGCTTCCTGGAAATGCATTTTTAACGCGCTTGCCCAAACTTTTGAATCCGAAACGCCGGAAGATACTAACGATACGGAAGATATCGAGGCTCCTACCTATTCAAACAAAACGCCGAATTGCCTGGCCATTGACAGACTGGATAATAATAAACTTTATTTCGGTACAGATACAGGTGTTTTTGTGTTTTCAGACGGTAAACAAGACGGCGGCATAGAAAAATTGACCGCATCAGGCCTGCTAAACCCAAAGATCACATCCCTTATATCCACAAAAGAAGGAATTCTGTACGCAGCGACTAAAAACGGTGTTTTTAAAATAACCGCGCCATTTGAGCGCTGGGAAGAAGTGTATAACGGGCTCGCATCCAAAGATATAAGATATCTTGTCTATGATAAAACCGATGATATGATTTTGGCTGCAACCGCAAAAGGGATATATCGGATTTCATTAAAAGCAGCCGCTGCTGCCGTTCCGGCAAACGAAACCGAAATGAACAGGCTGCTTGCTAACTTCAAGTGCGAGCCGACTATACGGGAGATCCAGCAAGCCGCCATAAAATACGCCGAGGTAAATAAAGAAAAAATAGATGGATGGCGCAAGGCCGCGCAGGCAAAAGCAATCCTGCCAAGCCTTAATGTAGGGATTGATAAATACTGGACCGATTACTATCACTGGGACGCCGGCCCAAACCCTGATGTCCTGCAGAAAGGCAAGGCCCCGACAGATTGGTCTGTAAGCGTCAGCTGGGATTTAGGCGAGCTTATTTGGAATAACGACCAGACTTCCATAGACGTGCGGAGCCGGCTCATGGTGCAGCTACGCGATGATATCCTGGATGAGGTGACACGGCTTTATTTTGAACGACGCAAGGTCCAGATAGAGCTTTTGACCAGCCCACCTAAAGGCCTGAATGAAAAACTCACCAAGGAACTAAGACTACAGGAGCTTACGGCAAGCATTGATGCGCTAACAGGCGGGTGGCTTTCAAAAAAGATTGGACAAACGAAGGATACTTAAAAAAACTACCACTAAATATAGGCTTGAGCATTTCTATCTGGCTTAACAGGCCTTTGTTCAGCCGCTACAAAAAATAGGCTTTGTAACTTTGCTCCATCAGCAGGTATGACCCATCCAAAACTAGACTGTCCGTCATGAAGAGATACGCCTTCCGCCTTAAAAACTTCTACAAGTACCGCGGTTCGGCTGATAGCTTCCGGTTTACGTTTTGCCAGATCTTCTCTTGTGCCGCCGGAAATCATCGTAATGCTATCTACGGGAATTGTATCCATGAGCGCTTTGGCAGGGGCTAGATTATGATAGGAAGGATGACTTCGGAGTATCTTTACTAATTGTAAAACATCCTGAGGGGTTGCCAGGTAAAACACTATCTTGGTATTGCCTGGATACCCGCGTGTAATTGAATCTGGAGTTAAATATTTAAAAGCCGCAGCCGGGGCATCACTTCGTGCCAATACTTGCTTTGCTATTTCCACAGCCTTATCTATTTCCTCCCGCGTCGGATTCACGTAAACCCTGAACATACCTTTCGTGGGTTCATCAGAAACGTAATTACGAACCTCTATCCACTGCTCTTGTCCTTCGTTCATATCAGTTTCAAAAGGGTTTCTTAACTGATATAACTGCCGCGGCAGGGTTACATCGCCCGATAAGCGGTTGGATCCCGCAAAACCATATTGGTCTATCAGGCGCTCAATAATAGACCTTTGCCACTTCATAAGCGCTTCGGTATGTTTACGTGTTCTATGCTCAAGGCGGTTAAGCCCTGCGCTTGTGTTATCCAGCATTTTCTGTAATTTGGGGTGTATCAATAATATTCCCGCCTCTTCGGAGCTGTCCGTCATTATTTTCATGCAATAAGTAAAAAACTGGGGACCTAGCCCTACAAATCTCCTGGCATTACCTTTTTCCCGCCTATTCCAGGGCGCTATTTCCAAAACGGTACCCATCCAGTTATCGGCTAGGAAAGCAAACGCCTCCAACGAACCGTCATCAGACAATACATAGTACCAATCAGCAAAGGCGGGGTTCGCTTTTGCCATCATAAGTACCATGTAATATTTGATCTCGTTGGTGTCGAGCCATTCATCGATCCCGCGGCGTATAATCGCTATTTCCGTCGGATCCGTTATTTTGTCTCCGCGGACTATCCGCAGCGGCCTTACCTTTTTTACCCTATTATCAAACACGAATAATTTATCTTCATACCAGCCCTCTAAAAACTCTTCTCGTCCGTCTTTGCCCTGCCGCATAGCACGTTCCGCAAACGCCTGGGGGCGCAGGACTGAGCTCATCAGCTTAGCGACCGGCCTTCGCGGCCTGGTAGCCCTTTTTGCCTTGCCCGCTGCGGGCGCCTGTATATTTTGCATGATCAGCTGCAGGATCTCTTCTTTGGCAATCTCGTTGGGGATAAATGTGATGCGGCGCCATTCAGCTTTTGCTTTCCCTTCGCTTTGCGTAACAGTAGATTTAAAATCATTTATAAATTCCGGATCTTCTTCAGGCCATTCAAATATCGCAACGCTGGGAACGGGTTCGTACCTGGCCTTGATGTAGCGGCCGGACATTTTTTCTTCCAAAAATTTCAGCCATTTTTTAGCCCTTAGCTCTTTCAAGATCTTCATGTTTGGATCCGGAGGGATGTATGTGCCGCGGATCTCCTCTCTTTCACCCAAAACCGCAAGTTGGCACGCGCCTTCGTTGATACCTTCTTTAATTTGCACTGCTGCCCAAGCGCACCACTCGCTGTCAGACATATCCTCTTTTTCGGTAAAGGTCTTCGGGGCCAGGTCAAACAGGACAACTTCTCCGTCTTTCGTTACGCCGAAATTTTCCAGTTTGCAGTCTCCTATAACGACCCCGCGCTTCGCGGCCTCAATTATACACTCAAGCCATTTGTTCAGGATATCGATGCCTATTTTGGCCTTCTTTTCGCTGCTGGCTTTCTTCTCCTCCGGCGAATTACCGCTTAAGTCCTCAAAAGGGCCCGTGCCATTACCCAGATGGATCAAATATTCAAGGACCGGGGTAACTTCCTCCTGATATACCGCGTCGTCAACAATAACGAAATTGGCTATGAGGCCGCCCAATCGCTCCTGCGCCTTACGATAGCTCGCGAAAATTTCCTCTTTCTCTTCGGGGCGCTTAGGTGTTTTTTTAACCCGCCTTTTCAGAGGATCTTTTTCTGTATTCATCTCAGTGGTATCTTCTACGGTAAGCGCTGGATCCGGGTGAAATCCGTCTATTTCATTACGGACGTGTCTGGCCTCTTCCGCCTCAATTACATCATTTAATCCTGCCGGATCTACGCGGGCCGCTTTACATAACTCCCGAAAGGCGGGCATATCACCGTATTGATACGTCCGAAGAATATGGATCGCGTCAATTTGGGTTTCAGACGAAAACTTCTTGCGGCCAAGCAACGCCCTTTTAGCCTTTTCATAAAAGGCCTTCTCATACGTCGCCTGGACATTATCTTCCTGGACCCGAAATTCGTACTCATCCAGGAGCACTTCCAGTCCCTTGCGTCCTTCTTTGTTGTGGGCAAGCGCGTCTATCGTCCATCTGTGATAGCAGCTTATCGTGCCGCCTGGAGGAATGAAATATCTGGCGCGCGTAGCGGCTGCGTGATGCCTCTCATCCGGAGGCAGGCCCATGCCGGCTGATGAATGCTCAAAAGTTTCATGGTCTATAAGCTCTGCCAGGCGCAGACTCTGCAGCCGCTTCTGGCCAATAGACCGGCCCATGTGCGAAATTTTAAAGTAGTCATCGTAAAAACCTTTCGTGATAAATATGTGGAGCTGGCCGTCTTTTTCATATGACACACTGGGGAGAAGGTCCAACAAGCTTGAGCTGCCTTCTATCATCGGAAACCCGAGTAATTCCTTTCCAGCAGCGTCCTTTATACTGACCGCGTGCAGGATATATTTTTCAGATCCGGTAAACTCCTTGAGTCTTTTTTGCCGCATAACAGCATTCACGGCATTCCAATCAACGGTTCGAAGGCTTGCCTTCCGAGATCCCTGAGGTTTGCATACGGTGTCGATTATATTTCTTATCTTTTTCTCTACGTCCGGAATATGGTACCGCGGGGATGGGAATTTAAGGAATGCCGCAGGCGTTTCCCGCTCGTTAGCCGCGCGCGGCCGCAGGATGGAGGACATTAGGCCGGCAGCGGATCTTTGCGATCCTGCATCGTCGCTTTTGGCTGCTAAGGGCGTTTGTTCCCGCGCCATGTGCACGGTCTCCATGATAAGGCGCAGGATCTCTTC
>JAPLLL010000031.1 GCA_026387595.1 Candidatus Omnitrophota bacterium | reverse complement strand
GAGAACAAGGCAGAATGGCACGGCATAGCGCCCAAAAAGACCGAGTTGGAAAAGGCGCTGAAGGAATTGGATAACGAAAGCGTAAAACTGGAAAGGGAATGATATGAGGTCGCATAAAAAGATAAAGATATTTTTTATTGAACACTGGGTAAAGATCCTGGTCATAGTAGGCGCTTTAGCGGTTACGGCCCTTGCGATCTGGGGCCTCAGCACGATGGAGTCGTTCTACAGGAACATGACGCTCGCGTCGATACCATTACAGCTTTTGATGGTCGCGTTGAACGCAATGATATTCGTCTATATGTACATGACCGTGTTCCGCGGCGGGTTCTCCAAGCTTGATAAAGGCCTGATCAAGGGAGACAAGGTCGCGGTCGGCTTCAAGGACGTTGTCGGGATGGAAGAGTCGAAGCAGGAGGCGTGGGAGGTCGTTGAGCTGATCAGGGACCACCGCAGGCTGAAACAGATAGGCGGCAAGATCGTAAGGGGCATCCTCATGCTGGGACCGCCCGGGTGCGGGAAGACCTATCTGGCCAAAGCGATCGCCAACGAGGCAAAGATACCGTTTATCTCGATGAGCGCAAGTTCGTTCGTCGAGGTCTTTGTCGGCGTAGGCGCCAGCAGGGTAAGGAAGGTGTTCAAGCAGGCGCGCAGGCTCGCGGAGGCTAATGGCGGCTGCATCGTGTTCATAGACGAAGTCGATTCGATCGCAACACGCAGGGGTTTCAGTTATCTCGGCGGTGGCATGGAGAAGGATTCGACGCAAAATCAGCTGCTTGCAGAGATGGACGGCCTGAAAGAAAAAGATTATAACGTGATAGTTATAGCCGCAACGAACGCCCCGGAGACGGAACTCGACGAGGCGCTTAAACGGCCCGGAAGATTTGACCGGAAGATATATATTGACAAGCCAAGCCTGGAAGACAGGGAAAAATTATTCAAATATTACATGGCCAAAGTAAAATATGACCCCCTGATAGATATCGGGAGGCTGGCCCGGCAGGCGGTTTACAAGACTCCCGCCGATATCATGAACATCGTGAAGGAGTCGGCATTGATCGCGACGAGGAACAAGCGTGACATGGTAACGCTTAAGGACCTCACCGAGGCGATCGACCGTATAGATCTCGGCATAAAGCACCGCAAGTTCATGACGCCCGGCGAAAAAGAGATGGTCGCCTATCACGAATCGGGCCACCTGGTCGTTCTTTACCTCATACACCCGACAGACGATGTGTTTAAGGCGACCATTATTTCGCATAAAGGCGCCCTCGGGCTTGTGCAGCACCAGCCAAAAGAAGAACTGCACACCAGGAGTAAAGAGGCGTTACTGACGGATATAAGGGTGAGCCTGGGCGGCTATGTGGCGGAGAAGATGAAATACAATACCACCTCAAGCGGCGTGAGCCAGGATTTTAAAACTGCTATGGCTGTTGCCCATACAATGGTTTGGAGCCTCGGCATGGGAGAGAGCAACCTTGTCGGCGATTATGGCATTTACGGTTCAGAGGGAGGCCCTGCCGCCGCGTCTTTTCTCGCGGAGAGCACAAAGGAGCAGCTTAATAAAGAGACGCAGCATATCCTGCAGAACTGCCTTAAGGATACAGAGGTGCTTCTTAAGAAAGAATGGAATATCGTGGAACGTTTTGTAAAAGAGCTCCTGGGAAAAGAAGAGCTTGAATACGACGAAATAGACGCGATCTTCAAGGAATATGGTAAAGAACACAAGAAATAAGGGCCCGGCCCGTTTTATATTTTTAGTTCTTTGTTCTCTGATAATATCCGGCTGCGGCGCTCCGACGTACCCGAAGAACAAGATATACGAATCGGTTGTCAGCCTGTGCAAAAAGGAATACAGGATAGACGTGGACGCCAAGGTGACGGGCAATACGGTTGCCGTGTACCTGCCGGCGGAAAATCTTTTTGACGCGGTGTTCAATATCGACCCGATCGCCTCAAAAAAGATAAACGACGTCATCCTGGGCATATCGCGCGTCGTGATAAGCACCGACGCCACGCTCGATTTTTATGTGGTGATAGCCCAGGACCCGAAAATGCCCGAAGTTGAGATAGTCTACATAAGGTATGTGGACGATGTAAAACGTTTCCTCCTGGGCGGGCTTTCCCGAGGAGAATACGGCAAACGGGCGGTCATAGCCATAAAGACGCCGCCGCAGGCGGAGAGAGAAAGGATCATTAAGGAGCTCTTTGATAAACTCAACATCAAAGACGCGGATGAACTCATAAAAGGATACGTCGAGGCCGAGGAACCCATCTCCGGGATAGGCGAGATAAGTTACTGGAACAAAAAATTCTTCATAAAAGAAGTCTCGACCTCTGAATTTCTGGCGACCCAGATAGCGGAGCGGATAAAAACAGCCTTCAGAGAGGACAAGGACCTGAACAAGTGGTATGAGGCAAAGACGATAGACGGTAAATTCGTGGAGAATCCCGGCGGCGAAGGCAATTTTGTGTTTACCGTTAATTTCTCTGACAGGGTGGCGCCGCTTTATCTTGAATCAGGGCTCGAGCTTGGCGCGCAGGCTAAACGGGCGCTTGTTTTTACGCGGCTGTTCGGCATAGTCTCAGAGACCCTTAGGGCATACAGGTTCAAGGATTTCGGCAACGCGGAATTTATCACAGCATCCGAAAAAAAGGTTATCACCAAAGAAGAGATCTGGCGCTTTAAGGAAGGCAAAACGAAAATAGAGGATCTTATATAAAATGGCGGAACTAATAGCTACAAGAGACGGGTTCGGCAAGGGCGTTGTCGAACTGGGCGAAAAGAATAAAAACGTAGTGGTGCTTTCGGCGGACCTTACGGACTCGACAAGAGCCGCGTGGTTCAAAGAAAGATTCCCCGAGAGGTTCATCGACTGCGGCATAGCCGAGCAGGACATGTTCGGCACGGCAGCCGGCCTTGCGCTCATGGGCAAGATACCGTTCGCGTGCACCTTCGGCGTTTTTGCGTCCGGCCGGGCGTGGGACCAGCTCAGGATATCCGTGGCTTACATGAACCTGAACGTAAAGATAATCGGTACGCACGGCGGCCTGGCCGTAGGCGAAGACGGCGCAACGCACCAGGCGCTTGAAGAAATAGCCCTTATGCGTATTTTACCCAACATGACGGTTGTTGTGCCCGCGGACGCTATCGAGGCTAAAAAAGCGACAATACAGTCGGCCCAGTTAAAAGGGCCGGTTTATATAAGGCTCGGCAGGAGCCCTGCGCCTCTTGTCAGCAAAGAATCCGACACGTTTAAAATAGGCAAGGCAAATGTGCTGAAGGACGGGAAAGACGTTTCCATAATAGCCTGCGGGCTCATGGTCAGCGAGGCCCTGTCAGCCTGCGATGAGCTTGCCAAAAAGGGCATAAGCGCAAGGCTTATAAATCTGCATACGCCAAAACCGCTTGATACCGAGACCATACTGAAGGCTGCAAAAGAAACAAGGGCGATCGTGACCGCTGAGGAGCATCTTTTAGCCGGCGGCATGGGCAGCGCAGTGGCCGAATTTCTAAGCACGAACTTCCCCGTACCGATAAAGATGGTCGGGGTAAATGACAGTTTCGGGGAATCCGGGAAGCCGGAAGAGCTGTTAAAAAAATTCAACCTGACATCGGCGGCTATTGTTGAAAAGGCCGGCCAGGTATTAGCGATGAAAAAATAGCATGGGCTCTATTGTCCTTAAGGCGCCGGCCAAGGTCAACCTGTACCTGGACGTGCTTAAAAAGCGGCCCGACGGCTATCACGACATAGAAACTATTTTCGAAAGAATAGCGCTCTTTGATACGATAATAATAAAAAACAGCCCTGATAAAAAGATCAGGGTCACTTCGGATCATCCCGGGCTTCCTTTGGGCAGGGATAACCTGGTTTATAAAGCGGCTGAGGCGATCTTTAAAAAGGCAGGGCTTAAGGTCGGCGTGTGCGTGGATATCAAAAAGAGGATACCCGTTGCAGCGGGCCTGGCCGGGGGCAGTTCCGATGCTGCATCAATGCTTATCGGCATAAACCGGCTGTTTAGATTAGGCCTTAGCAAGGCCCAATTGGCAGGCCTGGCAAGGGCCATAGGCGCTGACGTGGCGTTTTTCCTATACGATTGCAGTTTTGCGATAGGGACAGGCCGCGGGGACCAGATAAAACCGCTGCCTATTAACGATGCAAGTATTTGGCATATAATCATACCGTTTAATTTCGGCATAAGCGCGCATTCTGCCTATAATGGGATAAGCCGGAATTTAAGGT
>JAPLLL010000098.1 GCA_026387595.1 Candidatus Omnitrophota bacterium | reverse complement strand
GTATGATGATACCGGTTACGTTTTTATCCGCATTTAACTTCTGGACATAGGCGATAAGTTCGTGCTGTTTTATCTTTGCGTCCAGCTTGTGAAGCTGGTATCCGATACCCAGGGCCGCTGCTATTTTTTCCTGCGATCTTGCGTATGCCTCGCTGGCCGCGTTCTCGCCTACGAGGATACTTGCCAGCACGGGCTTAAACCCAAGGCCGGCTATATCCTGTTTCAGTTTGTTCTTTATACTTTCGGCTATCGGTTTACCTTCCAATAATTTTGCCGGCATATTACACCTTTACCTTCTTAAGGGCTTTCCGGTTTATGGCCACGTTTACGTTGGCCGAATTAATAGCGGCTGCGAGTAAATATCGCGCTACATCAACATCACACGCCAGGTCTTTATTTGCGCGCCTCTTTACTACCGGGCACATTTTAGTTAAGAAAGCGCTTTCTCTTGCTACCTCAAGCGGCACTGCCATTGCTTCTTTAAGCGCCCTTTTTAAAACCTTATTCTCGCGCGCCTTTACCACATTGCCGTAGCTTTTTATATCAGCGTCGAATAATTTTATTAATTTGCGCATTGAGGCCTGCGCCTTTTTTAACAAATTCTTTGCCGCAGGTTCAAAACTTTTATATTTCTTTTTTCCTATCGTGTAATTAAGCACCATGCAAATAATCGCTGCTGCCATTGCGCCTGCAAGCGCTGCGGAACTGCCACCACCCGGCGCAGGTTTTTTTGCGGCAAGGTCGTCCAGATATTTGGTTATTGATTTGTCGCTATACATATTGGCAATCATTCCTTTCGGTCGCTACTCAGTGGCAATTACTGGTGCTCCTCTGGGGACAGTTTGCTGTGGTCGCCCTGCAAACTGTCCCGACTGTGGAGTTTCTCAAAATAAGCCCGTAATCTTTCCTTTGCTGTCAATATCTATGCGTTCGCCTGCTGGATGGGCAGGCAGTCCCGGCATTGTGCGGATGTTCCCGCACAAAGGATACAAAAACCCCGCGCCTATGGACGCCTTTATATCTGTTATCGGCAGGGTAAATCCTGTGGGCGCGCCTTTTAAATCCGGGTCATGCGACAATGAAAGCTGCGTCTTTGCCATGCACACAGGCAGCCTGCCGAATCCGAGTTTTTCGTATTGCCGTATCTTTTTTTCAGCAACCGCCGAGTAAGAAACGCCTCCTGCCCCATGCGCCCCTTGAGCCGTCCTTCCACGCAGTGCTGACGACCGCGGCTTCTGCGCCTGCTGCCAGGGCTTTTTTCTTTATGATATCGATCTCCTGGTTCGTATCAGCGCTGAACCGGTTTATCGCGACCACGACCGGCACCCCGAAGACCTTTACGTTCTCTATCTGCTTTTTAAGATTTGAAAAGTCCTGCGCCTTTATGCCGCGCACCGAACACACCAGCACAGCCGCGTCAGGGCTAAGCCTGCTTGAGCGGCATTTTATATCAAAGAATTTCTCTGCCCCGCAATCCGCGCCAAACCCGCTTTCCGTAACCGTGTAATCGCTAAGCTTAATAGCGATCCTATCGGCTATGACAGAGCTGTTCCCGTGGGCAATATTCGCGAACGGGCCCGTATGGACAAAACAGGGCGTGCCTTCTATTGTCTGCAGCAGGTTCGGCTTTATCGCGTCTTTTAAAAGCGCTGCCATTGAACCTGCCACCTTAATCGTATCCGCTGTAACAGGCCTTCCGGTCTTGGTCATGGCAACCACTATCCTGCCGAGCCGTCTGCGCAGGTCCGGCAGGTCTTCCGCCAGAGCCAGTATTGCCATAATCTCGCTTGACGGGGTTATATCGAAGGAGCCTCTTAAAGAGCGGTCATTGATATCGATCACCCTTCGGAACGCCAGTGATAAAGGATCGATATTTAACCTGTTTTTTCTTAAAATAACATTATCCAAGAACGCCGCGCACAGATTATGCGCCGCGCCTACAGCGTGCGTGTCGCCTGTCAGGTGCAGGTTCAGGTCCTCAAGCGGCACTATCTTGGAATTGCCGCCGCCCGCTGCTCCGCCTTTTATCCCGAAGACAGGCCCGAGCGATGGCTGCCTTAAAGTTACAACCGCTTTTTTGCCTATCCGGTTAAGGCCCATTGCAAGGCCTATCGTGGTAACGGTCTTGCCCTCGCCCAAGGGTGTGGGTGTTATCGCGGTAACTAAAATATATTTGCCGCTTTTATTGCGGTTTATTTTTTTGAATATGTCGAGCGAAACCTTCGCCTTATATTTTCCGTAAAGCTCCAGGTAACGCTCGCCTATGCCCAGCTTTCTTGCGATATCAGTAATAGGCTTCATGCAATGTTTCCTGCCCGTACCGGCGCGAAACTCATCCTGTGCACAGGACTTGGCCCGAACTTTTTCAACAGCGATACATGCCTGAACGTGCCGTAGCCTTTGTGCCGGCTGAATTCGTACCGGGGATACTTTTTATCAAGTTCCAGCATTATATGGTCCCGCGTAACCTTTGCAATGATCGATGCGGCGGCAACCGAAAGGCTCCGTGAATCGCCGCGTATGATATAAACGCTGTGATACGGCAGGTACATATCCATATTGCCGTCCACAAGAAGGCAATCCGGTTTTATACCCAGCCCCAGGACCGCCTGTTTCATTGCCTGCCTGGTCGCGTTCAGTATATTGACCCTGTCGATCTGGCGGTTATTAACCACACCTACGGAAACCAGGCAGTTGCGCATTATTTCAAAAAAAGCCCTCTCGCGCATGCACGAAGAAAGCTTTTTGGAATCATCTATTCTTTCTTTGAAAACCCTTTTCCCAAGTATAACCGATGCAGCCACAACGGGCCCTGCCAGAGAACCCCTGCCGGCCTCATCAATCCCGACTATGAATTTAAACCCCTTCCTTTTTGCCTTCTTCTCGTAATACAGCATCCTTGGGAGCCGCTTCACCGGTTTCTGTGTGTGCCTCCAGCTTCTCGTCGACCCTTGTTGCCTTTCCGACCTTGCCCCTCAGGTAATAAAGCTTAGCGCGGTTCACGCTGCCTTTTTTGACAACGGTTATCTTATCTATCGAAGGCGAGTGGACCGGAAAGATCCTTTCCACCCCTTCGCCGAAAGATATCTTCCTTACGGTAAAGCTTGCGCGCAGGCCCGAACCCTTTCGCGCGATAACGATCCCTTCGAACGCCTGGATACGCGTCTTTTCGTCCTCAACGATCTTTACGTGGACGCTCACCGTATCGCCCACGTTAAAGTCAGGGATCGTCTTTTTAAGGCCTCCTGCCTCGACCGATCTCATCAATTCTTCGTTTGAAACCATCTTATCTACCTGCCTTTCTTACGCTTTTCGCTTTGATTTTTTTGTTTTTTTCAGCGATTCTTTCATCCGCCATTCTTTTATCTTTTCATGGTCCCCACTCAACAGGACCTGCGGGACCTTTAAGCCTTTGTATTCACGCGGCCGCGTATATTGCGGATATTCCAGCAGGCCGGACTGGAAAGAATCAGACACTGCTGATTCTTTGTTCCCTAAAACACCCGGCACCATCCTTACGACCGCGTCTATCAGGACCATGGCCGGCACCTCTCCGCCTGTAAGCACATAATCGCCTATGGAAACCTCGTCTGTTACAAGCGCCTTTGATACGCGCTCATCCACGCCTTCATACCTGCCGCATATCAGGATAAGATGCTTCTGCCTTGCCAATCCGTTTGCCAGGGCCTGGTCGAACCTTTTTCCGCCCGGGCTTAGCAATATCACCTTTGAATTTTTATTTTTTAAAGAACGAACGCCGTCAAATATCGGTTGAACCGTTAATATCATGCCCGGCCCGCCGCCGTAAGGCGTATCATCCGCCTTCTTGTGCTTATCCCTGCTGTAGGAACGTATATCGTGCACAGCGATACGCACCAGGCGTTTCTTTTCGGCCCGCTTGAGTATTGACTCGCCTAATACGCCCGGGAACATGCCCGGGAACAAGGTCAGCACATCTATCTGAAGCATATGTCTCGTGTAAGGTGACAGACACTCTCAAGTATCGGTTTATCGTGTAGTGTCAGTCACCTTAGCTAATTTTTTCTCGCTTTAAAAAGCTTTTTACGGTAGCTGACGGCTGGGCGCCGACCTTAAGCCAGTATGACACGCGCTCTTTATTGAGCTTTACCTCGTGAGGCGATTTACGCATATCATAATAGCCCAGCTCCTCGATGAACCTGCCGTCACGCGGGCTCCTGGAGTCGGTCACAACGATCCTTGAAAACGCCTTCCGCTTTGTACCCATACGTTTCATCCTGATCACTACTGACATATCTATATCTCCTTTTCTCTCCATATACGCGCACCGAGCTTTCTCAATTTTTCCTCGATCCGCTCATAACCCCTGTCCAAATGATATACCCTTGATATCTCTGTTTTGTCGTCCGCAGCAAGCCCTGCAAGCACCAGCGCTGCCGATGCCCGCAGGTCAGATGCCATGACCGGCGCCCCGCTTAAACGCTTGATGCCTTTTACTATGGCGCTGGGGCCCTCAAGGTGTATCTGGGCACCCATCCTGTTCAATTCGCTTACATGCATAAACCTTCCAGGATATATCTTTTCTGTTATCACGCTTATGCCCTTTGTCACCGACATAAGGCTCATCATCTGCGCCTGCATATCTGTCGGAAAACCCGGATACGGCAACATCGTCGCATCAACGGGCGAAAGCGCCTTTTTACGCCTGACCCGTATCCCATCCGCAGCGCGGGTAATTGAGACACCGGCCTCGGTAAGTTTGTCGGTCACGGCCGTCAAATGTTCCAGGTTTGCATTCTTTATTATTATGTCGCCATCTGTTATCGCGGAAGCGATTATATAAGTGCCGGCCTCTATCCTGTCAGGGATAACGCTATGCTCCGCGCCTCCCAGTCTTTTTACGCCCTCGATTTCGATCCTGGGGCTTCCATGCCCTTTTATCTTAGCGCCCATTTTCACTAGGAAGTCGGCGAGGTCTTTAACCTCGGGCTCGCATGCCGCGCTTTCTATTACCGTTTTACCTTTAGCGAGCACCGCTGCCATCATTGTATTAGCGGTTGCGAGCACGCTGGAACCGAAATGGCCTCCGAGGTATATGTCCGCTCCGTGCAGTTCTTTTGCGCGGGCGACTATATACCCCTTCTTTATCTTCAAATCCACGCCGAGCCGGCTTATGCCCTTGAAATGCAGGTCTATGGGTCGCGGCCCTATGATACAACCGCCCGGGAAAGAAACATTCGCCTGTTTTAATTTTCCCACAAGCGGGCCAAGAACGCAAACCGAGGCACGCATCGTGCTGACAAGTTTATACGGCGCAAAGGATTTGCGTTCGCCGACAGGTTCTATTATGATCGTATCGCCTTCAACCACAGACTTCATACCAAGCGCCTTCAATAGCTTCAGCATGGTCATGATGTCACGCAGGCTGTTAGGGCTGTTTTTTATAACGCACTTCTCGTCTGCCAAAAGGGTTGCGGCAAGTATGGGCAGGCAGGCGTTCTTTGCGCCGCTTATCCTTACGCTGCCCTTTAGCTTACGTGACCCTTCTATTATTAGTTTGTCCATGGGTATTGGGCTGTCACGATCCTTGTGATATGATTATAGTCTTTAATAAGCCCGATCTTATCAAATAAGCCTGCTTTGAGCATTGCCTTGACAGCTACCGCCTGGCTAAAACCTATCTCGAACGCCAAAAAGCCGTTTTTCTTTAAAAAGGCAGGGGCCTCTTTTATTATGCTCCGGTAGAATGCAAGGCCGTCCCGGCCGCCGTCCAAGGCCAGCTTGGGCTCAAAACCTATCTCCTTTTGCAGCCATGCGAACTCATGACCGGCAACGTAAGGGGGGTTTGAGACTATGATGTCAAACCGTCTTCCCGACGGTAAATTCGCGAACAGATCGCTTTTTACGAACTCTATTTTACCGAGGCAATTGTTTAATTCCGCGTTCTCGCGCGCCACGGCCAATGCCTCTTGGGAAACATCGGAAGCCATTATTTTACAAGTAGTTGCG
>JAPLLL010000045.1 GCA_026387595.1 Candidatus Omnitrophota bacterium | reverse complement strand
AAAGAGCGCGTTCGCTACATGCATTGCCGAGCACATAGGGATCAACCTGAAGATGCCGATCGCATTTTTCAGTCTTGAAATGTCAAAAGAGCAGCTTATCCAGAGGATGCTTTGTTCCCACGCAAAGGTGGACGCGCATAAGGTGCGTACTGGTTTCCTTTCGCAGTCTGACTGGCCGAAACTCACCAATGCCGCGGGCAAACTGTCCGAAGCACCCATTTTTATAGACGACACCGCAGGGATCTCGGTATTGGAACTGAGGGCAAAGGCCAGGCGGCTCAAATCCCAACACGGGATAAAGCTCATTATACTGGATTACCTGCAGCTTATGCAGGGGCCCAAGTCCGAGAACAGGCAGCAGGAGATCTCCGAGATATCCCGTTCGTTGAAGGCCCTTGCCAGGGAACTGGATGTGCCCCTTATAGCCATAAGCCAGCTTTCAAGGGCGGTAGAGCAGCGCTCTGACCGCAGGCCGCAGCTGTCAGACCTGAGGGAATCCGGCGCCATAGAGCAGGACGCGGACCTGGTGGCTCTTCTTTTAAGGGAAGAATATTATAACGAAACCGATGAAAATAAAGGCATCGCGGAAGTAAATATAGCCAAACAGAGAAACGGGCCGGTCGGGACCGTTAAACTGGCGTTTATTTCGGAATTCGCAAGGTTTGAAAACTTAGCGAAGGAAAAAGAGTCCACTGATTTTTCAGAGGGATATAGCTATGAAGAATAGATTTTTGCTGTATTTTGCCGTATTTTCCATGCTGGCGTGCTATGCGGTTTACGCGGATGACAGTAAGGATGAAACGGTCTCGCAGGACGCGACCATGGCGCACCAGGCAAGCGAAACTGCCACCAACCCCGCCGCGATTGCGATTTCAGAGCAGAGGACCATTTCCGTGATAAGGGTGAGGGGGAACAAGGCGGTGAGCTCTGCCACGATATTATCGAAACTGAAATCAAAGCCCGGAGACGAGTTTTCGCAGGAGCAATTAAACGCCGATCTAAAAAGGCTGTTTGGCCTGGGATTTTTCACGGATATTTCCATAGACGTGGAAGATTCGCCGGGGGGCGTAACGGTCACATTTGTGGTGGTTGAAAAGCCACTCGTCGGCAAAATTACTTTTGTCGGCAACAAATCGATCAGGATGGAGAAGCTCAAAAAAGAATTAAAAACCGCCGAAAACGAAATGCTTGATGAGACCAAGCTGAACCGCGATATGGAGCAGATAAAGACCGTATACCAGAAAAGAGGCTACCAGCGCGTAGAGGCGAGCTACAAGATAGACGTGGACAAGGATAAAAATACGGCCGCTATCACGATCACCATAGACGAAAAAACAAGGGTAAAAATACACAGGCTAAATTTTTCCGGCAACAGGAACATAGCCTCAAAGAAACTTGCAAAAGCGATATCCACAAGGGCGGACAGCCTTTTTACATCCGGCTATTTTAAGGAAGATACCTTCCAGACAGACCTTGAAAAGATAAAGGGCCTTTATGAAAACGCGGGCTTCCTGGACGCAAAGGTGGATCATAAGATAGAATATGACAAGGCAGGCCGCTGGATGGACATTACTATCATAATAGAAGAAGGCAAGAAATATCTGATCGGGGATATCGCCATAAACGGGAACGTTGTATTCCCGGTAAGAGAGGTCAGGTCCAAGCTTAAAATGGTAAGCACCAAGCCCTTCAGCAGCATGGGATTAAGGCAGGACACCGCTGAGATACAGCAGTTTTATTACCAGAAGGGTTATATGAAGGCTCAGGTGGACGGCACAAGCGCGTTTGACCCGCAGACAGGAAAGGTCAACATAACCTATACGATCACCGAAAACGAAGTAATATACATAGATAAGATAAATGTCAAGGGCAACTCCAAGACAAAAGACATTGTCATAAGAAGGGAGCTCAGGTCATATCCGGGCGAAAAATTTGACGGGGACAAACTCAGGCGTTCCAAGGAAAGGCTGTATAACCTCGGATTTTTCGAAGAGGTCGTGTTTGATACCGCGCCGGGCAGCGCTCCGAACAAGGAAGACCTTGATGTCACCGTAAAGGAGACCAAGACCGGGGAATTCGCTTTCGGAGGCGGTTTCAGTTCCGTAGAACAATTAATAGGTTTTGTCAGCGTTACGCAGAAAAATTTTGATTTATTTAACTTTCCTACGTTCACCGGGGACGGCCAGAGACTGAAACTTACCGGCGAGTTCGGCACGATCAGGGAGAACTACGAACTCAGCTGGACCGAGCCGTGGATATTTGACATGCCGCTTTTGTTCGGGTTCGACCTGTATAAACAGATCCGTTCACGGCGAGAAGGCCTTGGTTACGGTTTTGACGAAGACAGGACCGGAGGCGATATAAGGTTCGGCAAGGAGATCACGGAATATCTCAGGGCCGACCTTATGTATACGCTGGAGAATGTCAAGATAGGCGGCGTAGATTCCGGCGCATCCGCAGACTTGCGTGCGGAAGAAGGCAAGAACCGCCTAAGCAAGCTTGCATTTGCGCTGACGCAGGACAACAGGGACAACGCATATAACCCTAAAACCGGCTACCTCGCCGCTACAAATACCGAATACGCCAGCGGCTTTTTAGGCGGAAGTAAGGATTTCGTGAAAGAAACAGTTTCGACAAGTTTTTATTTTCCGTTTTTTGATGTGACCGTCCTGGAATTAAGCGGTCGCGTAGGCGCGGCAGACGCCTTGGCAGGAAAAAGAAACATCCCGATCTATGAGCGTTTCTACGTGGGCGGGACAAACAGCATAAGAGGATACCGCGAACGCAGGATCGGCCCGAAGGACCCGGACAGCGGGGATCCCGTAGGCGGCGAGGGCCTGATGCTCGGCAATGTGGAGTATACGTTCCCTATGTATGAGAAGGTGTTAAAAGGCGCTATTTTTTATGATATAGGCAACGTGGTGCAGAGGTGGAATCAGCTGAGTTTCAACGGCCTGAAATCCGGCACAGGCGCGGGCATCAGGGTTAAGACGCCTATCGGGCCGATAAAACTGGATTACGGTATTCCGCTTTCCAACGTAGAAGGCGAAAAGAAAAAAGGGCGGTTCCACTTTACTTTAACGCAGGGGTTCTGAAGAAAATTAAGAGAGGAGAACGGAAATGAAAAAGATTTTGGCGGTATTGGTAGTATGCGCGTTTGTATTCGGCGGCGCAGTGGCAAGTTATGCCAAAGAACTTAAGCTGGGTTATGTGGACCTGGATAAGGTATTTGAGGAATATTACAAAACAAAAGACGCATACAGGTCCATGGACAGCAAGCTGAAAGGCAAAGAGGCCGAACGCAAAAAGATGGTAGATGAAGTAAGAAGGCTTAAGGACGAGCTTGAACTTTTGAGCGACAAGGGTAAAGAGGAAAAGCAGAACGCAATAGACGAAAAGATCGCCGCTTTAAACGAATTCGACAACAAGGCAAAAGACGAGTTAAAGAAAGAAAGAATAGAGTCCATCCGCACGATATCGGGCGAGATCGACGCTGTTATCCAGGATTACGGCAAGGGCCAGGGATTTGATCTTATACTTGCCAGCAGGTCGCTTGTGTTCGGTAAAGATGAATTTGATGTAACGGACGCAGTGGTAAAGATCCTGAATGCCAAGGCCCCTGCAGGATCTGCGCAGGCCGCAGGTAAGGGCAAGCAATAAACAATAATAGATGAAAACGCTTACATTAGAAGAGATCAGCCGTCTGGTAGACGGCAAACTTGAAGGGGATCCGTCCGTTGTTATAAAAGGGGCCTCAGGCATAAAAGAGGCCCAGGAAGGCGACATAACCTTTCTGGCAAACCCGAAATATGAGCCACTCATAGACGGATCCATGGCCTCGGCCATTATCGCTTCAAATGCAATGCAGCGCGCCACCACCAAACCGCTCATACGGGTGGAAAACCCGTCGCTTGCATTCTCAAAGGTAGTGTCGCACATGTTTCCCGACGATAAAAAATTCCCGAAAGGCATCCATACTTCCGCGGTAATCGGCCAGAATGTAAAACTTGGTAAAGACGTTGCCGTCGGGCCGCAGGCGGTAATCGAAGATGACGTTGAAATAGGGGACAAAACTGTTATCTGCGCAGGCGCATTCATAGGGCATGCGACAAAAATAGGCGATGCTACGCTGATATATCAGAATGTTACAATAAGAGAAAAGGCCCAGATAGGCAGCCGCGTGATAATCCATTCCGGCACGGTTATAGGTAGCGACGGATTCGGTTTCACGAAGGTAAATGGCACCTATCAAAAGATACCGCAAACAGGTATTGTGGTAGTAGAGGATGACGTAGAGATCGGCGCTTGTGTGGCAATAGACAGGGCGCGTTTTGGCAGGACCTTGATAAAGCGCGGCACAAAGATAGATAATCTTGTCCAGATCGCGCATAACGTTATCGTGGGCGAGAATTCTATAATAATCGCCCAGACAGGCATTTCCGGCAGCTCTGTTATCGGGAAGAACGTGATCCTCGCGGGCCAGTGCGGCATAGTCGGGCACGTAGAGATAGGCGATAATGTGATAGTCGGCGCCCAGGCCGGCGTCACAAAATCAGTGCCGAAAAACACGTTTATCGTCGGAAGCCCCGCAAGGCCGCATAATATTGCTAAAAAGATAATCGCCGCATGGGAAAAACTGCCGCAGTTCCTTAAGGAGTTTGCGGAACTGAAAGAAGAGGTTAAAAATTGGAAAAGCAAAAAACAATAAAAGCTGAAGCGGAACTGCAGGGCACGGGCCTCAATACCGGTAAAAAGGTAAAACTTAAGTTCAAGCCCTCCCCGCCGGACAGCGGCATAAATTTTATAAGGACAGACCTCGCCGCCAAGCCCATCATAAACGCGGAGCTCGTTAACGTAGTGGATGTATCCAAAAGCCCGCGCGTAATAGAGGTGAACTCCGACGAGATCCCCGCGATGGACGGTTCGGCCATCTCTTTTGTGGAGGCGATAAAAAAAGCAGGTGTGGTCGAGCAGGAAGCGCACAGGAACCCGTTTATTATAAGGGAGCCGTTATGGGTTGAAGATGAGTCTTCGTATATAGTGGTGTTCCCTTCCAGCGAATTCAGGATAACGTATACGTTAAACTACGACAATCCTTTTATACGCTCCCAGTACATAAATACATTCATAACCCCTGAAATTTTTGAAAAACAGATCGCTCCGTCCAGGACATTCTGCCTGCAGAAAGAAGTGGACAGCCTGCTTGCGCTCGGCCTGGGCAAAGGCGCTACATACGACAATACCCTCGTGGTGTCGGAATCCGGGATAATAAAGAATAAACCCAGGTTCGAGGACGAGCTTGTCCGGCACAAGATCCTGGATATCATGGGCGATATGTATCTTTTGGGATTCCATATAAAAGGGCACGTTATAGCGGTAAGAAGCGGCCACAACCTTAACATAAAGCTCATAAAGAAGATAAAGACAAAGCGCGAAAAATGGCTCGAGGGAAGCCTGCGGACCGCCGCCGAGATAAAGGTTTCGGGCTCCGAACTCGACATAAACGTCATAAAAAGAATACTGCCGCACAGATACCCGTTCCTTCTTGTCGATAAGATACTGATGATGGATGATAAGCGCATCGTGGGCATAAAGAACGTGACCGCGAACGAGGAATTCTTCCTCGGCCATTTCCCGGGCAGGCCGGTCATGCCTGGCGTTTTAATGATAGAGGCCATGGCGCAGACCGCGGGTGTTCTGATGCTCTCCAAAAATGAGAACTTCGGAAAGTTGGCTTATTTTACAGGAATAAACAACGTAAAGTTCAGAAAGACCGTTGTGCCGGGCGATCAGCTTGTGATGGAGGTTGAAATGATACGGCTTAAATCCCGGACCGGACAGGCAAAGGCCACGGCCAAGGTCGATGGGCAGCTTGTTTGCGAGGCGGACTTTACGTTCATGATGATCGAGGTATGATGTGAACCCAGCCCCTCCCATAGAGGGCAACTGGGTTAAGCAGGAGGAGCTGGGTGAAAATACATCCGACGGCAATAATAGATAGAAAAGCAAAACTTGGGAAAGGTGTTGAGGTTGGTCCGTATACGGTGATCGGGCCGAATGTAAAGATAGGCGCAAACACAAGGGTCGGCC
>JAPLLL010000145.1:8810-13465 GCA_026387595.1 Candidatus Omnitrophota bacterium | reverse complement strand
GAAAACGCGATAAACCGCGCCTACGACGCGGTTTCAAAGATAAGTTTTGACGGCCAGCACTACAGAAAAGATATAGGCAAAAAGGCCTTGAAACATTTGAAAGGTGTGGCCATATGAAAAAACCGATAGTTGCCATAATGATGGGAAGTGATTCAGACCTTAAGGTGATGGGGGAGGCAGGCGCAATACTGAAAAAGTTCGACGTGCCTTATGAAATTAAGGTATTATCCGCGCACAGGACGCCCGAGGAAACCATTAAATATGCGAAATCAGCCGGGGCAAAAGGCATAAAAGTCATAATCGCCGGCGCAGGCGGAGCAGCGCACCTTGCAGGCGTTGTAGCTGCGCACGCGCTTATCCCTGTCATAGGCGTACCGCTGGAAACGGAACACTTGGGCGGGATAGATTCGCTTCTTTCCACTGTCCAGATGCCGTCGGGCGTTCCGGTCGGATGTATGGCCATCGGCAGCTCAGGCGCCAAGAATGCGGCTCTGTTCGCGCTGGGGATACTTTCCCTTTCGGATAAAAAAATTTATTCCGGACTGGAAAAATACAGGAATAAACTCACGAATTCCGTGCTCGCAAAGAATAAACGCTAAATGACAGAAGTTCTTAATATAGATCCGCAAAACCCCCAGCCCGAATATATAAAAAAAGCTGCGGATGTTTTAAAAAAGGGCGGACTTGTCGCTTTTCCTACGGAGACAGTGTACGGCCTTGCCGCGGGTTATGCTGACAAGAGGGCCGTTAACCGGCTGCAGAAGGTAAAGCGGAGGCCGGGCAACAAGCCTTTTACCGTGCATATCGCCGATAAAACGGACCTTGAAAAATTCGGATGCGACGTATCGCCGTTTGCCCTGGAGCTTATCGCAAAATTCTGGCCGGGGCCGCTTACGCTTATCTTTGATACAAAAAAATCAGGCAAGACCGGCTTCAGGATGCCGGATAATAAAACAGCCATAGCGCTTATAAGCGAAAGCGGAATGCCGATAGTTGCGCCCAGCGCCAATCTATCGGGCCTGCGGCCGCCGGTAAACGCAAAACAGGTCCTTGAACAGCTGGATGGGAAGATCGATATGGTTTTGGACGCCGGCCCGACCCGGTTAGGCAAAGAATCCACAACAATGGACTTCACAATATTCCCGTACAGGATAATGAGGGAAGGCGCGATACCGAAAAGCAGGATCGCGGAAGAAGAACTTATTTTTTGGCGGGATAAGGTATTGCCGGATATAAAAAGGATACTGTTCGTTTGTACCGGCAACAGCTGCAGAAGCGTTATGGCAGAGGCGTATCTTAAAAAAAGGCTTAAGGAGGTTGAGCGGGACGATATAGAGGCTTACTCAAGGGGCACGGCAGCGCCGATACTCTTCAGGCCAACCGATGAAACGTTGCAGGTCCTTGAGGCCGACGGTATTGACATGGGCTATTACAGGTCGCTCGGGCTCACTTTGGAAGACATGAAGAAAGCGGACCTTATCCTTGTGATGGACGAATACCACAGGGAAGAGGTTTTAAGAAGGGCGCCGGATAAAAAGGACAGGGTGTATTTGCTGGCTGAATTCGGGCTGTGGGGCGGTAAGACCCAGGATACGCCGCTAAGCGTCCTTGACCCTATAGGCAGGCCGCCCGCGTTTTATAAAGAGGTGTATAATATCATAAAGCGTTCGGTAGAAAGGCTGGTAAAGATACTGATATGAACCCAGCCCCTCCTGTGGAGGGTGGCTGGGTAAGGAAGGAGGGGCTGGGTGAAGATCGCGATCGGCTGTGACCACGGCGGTTTCAGGCTCAAAACAGAACTGGTCAGATTTCTTAAGACTTCCCGCCATTCAGCGAAGGATTTCGGCGCGTTCGACGAGAAAAGCTGCGACTATCCGCTTTTTGCCGCCAAGGTGGGCAAGGCAGTGGCGTCAGGGAAATTTAAAAGGGGCATCCTGGTATGTAAAACCGGTATAGGCATGGCGATCGCCGCGAACAAGATAAAAAACGTGCGCGCCGCGGTTGTCCATGACATGAAAACCGCTGTTTCAAGCAGGCAGCACAACGACTGTAACGTTATTGTTTTTGGTTCAACGTTCATAAAACCCGCCAAGGCAAAGGCAGTCCTGAAAATATGGCTTGCAACGCGTTCGCTCGGCGGAAGGCACCGCAGGCGCGTAATACAAATGAACAAGCTGGAGGAATAATAAAGTGGATTCTTTAAAGAAGGCGGACCCGCAGGTCTATAACGCGATACTGGAAGAGGCAAAAAGAGAACATGCCAAACTCGAGCTTATCGCAAGCGAAAATTTTGTAAGCGAAGCGGTTATGGCCGCCCAGGGCTCGGTCATGACGAATAAATACGCCGAGGGCTACCCGCACAAGCGCTGGTACGGCGGTTGCAGGTTCGTGGACATAGTCGAGGAGCTTGCGATAGAGAGGGCGAAAAAACTATTCGGCGCCGAACATGTCAATGTCCAGCCGCATTCAGGCTCCCAGGCGAACATGGCGGTTTATTTTGCAGCGCTCAATTCGGGGGACACGGTGCTTTCGATGGACCTTGCCTGCGGCGGCCACCTTACCCACGGGCATCCGCACAATTTTTCGGGCAGGCTGTACAAGATAGTGTCGTACGGCGTGGATAAAACCACGGAACAATTCGATTATGACGAGATACGCAGGCTTGCGAAAAAACACTCCCCGCGCATGGTCCTCGCAGGCGCATCAGCATATCCGCGCAGGATGGATTTTAAGAAATTTAGGCAGATTGCCGACGAAGTAGGCGCATATCTTTTCGTGGATATCGCGCATATCGCCGGCCTGGTCGTTGCGGGCCTTCATCAGAGCCCGGTGCCGTACGCGGAGTTTGTGACCACCACGACGCATAAAACGCTGCGCGGCCCGCGCGGCGGCATGATAATGTGCAAAAAAGAATTTGCCAAAAAAATAGATTCACAGATCTTTCCCGGCATACAGGGCGGGCCGCTTATGCATGTCATAGCGGCGAAGGCCGTTGCGTTTAAAGAGGCCGAGAAGCCCTCTTTTAAGACTTACCAGAAGCAGATAATAAAGAACGCCGCAGCCCTGTCAAAGGCGCTTTCGAAAAAGGGTTTCAGGATAGTATCCGGAGGCACGGATACGCACCTGATGCTTGTGGACCTGACAAGCCACGGCGTTGCCGGAAAAGACGCAGCCATTGCGCTAGATAAGGCCGGGATAACCGTAAACAAGAACCTTATCCCGTTTGACCCGCTGCCCCCGGCCATAACAAGCGGCATAAGGCTTGGCACGCCCGCCATTACAACAAGAGGAATGAAAGAAAAACAGATGGAGGAGATAGCAGGGCTCATCAGTATTGTCGTAAAGAACCTGAACGATGAAAAAGTCGAACAGGATGTAAAAAAACAGGTAAAGAAACTTACGGATAAGTTCCCGCTTGGCCGACGTGGGATGAATATTTTCTGGAGGCCGCCAATCTCGTATCAAAGAGAACGACATGCCTCAGGCGCCGCGTCGGCGCTGTCCTTGTAAAGGACAAGAGGATCCTTGCCACGGGATATAACGGCGCGCCGTCGGGCATAGCGCATTGCCTTGAAATCGGATGCCTGAGAGAAAAACTTAAGATCCCGTCAGGCGAGCGCCATGAGCTCTGCCGCGGCCTTCATGCCGAGCAGAATGTCCTCATACAGGCAGCCCTGCACGGCATAAGCACAAGAGGCAGCGTATTATATCTTACAAACCAGCCTTGCATCATCTGCGCAAAGATGCTGATAAACGCAGCCGTAAAAGAAATAATCATGGGCGGAGATTATCCGGATAAGATGGCAAAGGAATTTTTAAAAGAAGCAGGGATCAAGATCAGAAGAGTTAAATGAAGTGCCCATTCTGCAGGAAAACCCAGAACAAGGTAGTTGATTCCCGCCTGAGCCAGAACGGCAAGGCCATACGCCGCCGCCGCGAATGCCTTAAATGCAAAAAACGCTTTACCACATACGAGTACATCGAAGAAACACCGCTTATGGTCATAAAGAAGGACGGCCGGCGCGAGGCATTTGACAGGAATAAATTGTTGAGCGGCCTTGTAAAGGCCTGCGAGAAACGGCCGGTAAGCATAGAAAGCCTTGAGAAACTTGTTAATACCGTCGAATATTCCCTTGAAAAGGATTTCAAAAAAGAGGTCAGGTCCAAGGTTATAGGCGAGCTTGCCATGAAAAAACTGCACGCATTGGATGAGATCGCATACGTGAGATTCGCCTCAGTATATCGCCAGTTCAGGGACGTAAGCGAATTTATGAAGGAATTGAAGTATCTTCTGAAATAAACAGGCCCGCTATTCCTGCGGGACGTTATTTTTCAGGTCGGCCCTCTTTAAAAGATCCAAATACCAATCGTTCAATGTTTTTATCTTTTTCGCCTCAAAGGCCTTTTTTCCGAATTCTTCCTTTTCTTTTTCGAATTTCTGCATGTCCGCAGGGATGATCTCCGAAACAGCGTAGATACAGAATCCGCCGCGCGTCCTGGCAAGCGGCGCAAGTTCGCCGGGCTTTGTTGTAAATGCCGCATCTCCCAGTTCCGACGTTAAGCCTATGCCCTGCACGTAATTGTTCCTTACAAAAGGCTCGCTTGTCTTCACCGCCTGTTTTAATTTGGCGCCCGCATCTGCGAATTTTAAATTA
>JAPLLL010000145.1:368-8771 GCA_026387595.1 Candidatus Omnitrophota bacterium | reverse complement strand
CATCTGCGAATTTTAAATTATCCGCTTTCATGGCACCGGCTATTTCTTTATACAGCTTTTCAGCTGCTTCCTGCGCAATGCCGCCCGCCCTTTCTTCCTTAAGCACGCTCTCTATATCCGTCTTAACCTCTTCAAAACCCGGAATGTAAGATGGTTTCTTTTCCTTTATTCGTATGATGTAAAAACCCTTGGCAAGCCCGGCCTTTGATTTTATAAGGCTGCTTCGCCCGCCCACAGGCAGGCCAAACGCGATCTTCTGGAGCTCGGGTAGCCAGCCTATCTGGGGGATCGGGCCGCTGGCCGCGAAAAATCCGGTTTCCTTTATAGGCACGGAGTTTTCTTTGGCAGCATCCTCAAATGATTTTGTCTTATCGGCCAGGGCATAGTCCATTTTTTCGGCTAACACAAGCGCTTTTTCTTTTTCAGCGTCATTTGTGAATTCAAATCCGAGATATTCCGCGTTTACCTGGTCCGGGACCCGGAACGACTCCGAATTGTCGTCGTAATATTTTTTTAGATCTTCAGGGGTAACGGTCACGCTGTCTTTAAATTCTGCCGGCGAGACCAGGATATAGGCTATCTTTGACTTTTCATTTTCGTTTTTGTACGCTTCTTTTACCTCGTCATCGGATATGCTTATGACGCTTAATATAGAATCGCGCAGCTTAAACATCTTAATAGAATTACGCGCGCCTTCCTCAAACTGCCGCGGGTCGGTCCTGAATACCTGCTGCAAGACCATCTCATACGCCCTTTTATCAAATTTACCCCTGGATTGCAGAAAGGGGAAACCTTCTATGGTGCCTATAACCTCTGCATCCGTGACGCGTATTCTTTTTTTCTTGGCCTCTTCAAGCAGGATCAGCCGCTCCCAGGTCTGCTGTTCCAGGTTAAGCGAATCGGCCATTTCTTCCAGTTTTGAGCCGTACATAAGCAGGGCCTGATCCTTTGCTTCCTGCCACGCCTGACTATACGTTTCAAAAGAGATCTTTTTGCCGAATATCATGCCGGCGCAATCCGGCCCTTTCTGTTTTGAGCGAAGCGCGCTTCCGCCTCCCCAGAACACAAACGGGGGAATGATCAATATCGCAAGCGCCCACAACAGGCGCTTCATTGTTTTTTTCTGCCGCAATTGTTTTAGCATAATATATTCTCCGATTTTTATATAGCGATTATATTTGTGAAAAATCGCCCCGAGTCATTAAATTTTTCATGCATGACGAGGGGCCTATATTTTGTGCTATTATACGTCACGTATACCTATTTTACAACAACAAAAAATAATAGCCCGGTGTTAGTATTTAAAAAAGGTAGCAATTTTATTTTGAAAGATAGATTTTATATGCTATACTCGCATATAGAGTTTAATCATAACAATACTAAGATGATACGTGCCCGATCCGGATTTATGACTAAAAGGCCATTCTATGTGATGATTATTATCATCACTGCGTGGTCTTTTTTATTTACGAGCAATGCCCTGTCATTTCAGGATCTTTCAGTATTGCGGCCGGTTGCAGCCAAAGAAAAGAAACGGACCCGTATAGATGTAAAGCGCCGGCCGGCGTGGAGCTTACCGCTTGTTGAGTTTTCTTCGAACAAGGAATTGTTTGAAGAGGCAACACACGGATGGATCGACTTCCAGGACTATTGGAACGCCAGGCGCACCCAACGCAAAGCAAATTATGATGCGGAGCAGGTTGCATTCAGGAAATTATGTCAATATGGCTTTCTTCAAGAAAGTATAGGGCTGGCCGAACCGAAATTCAGGCTTACCATGCTCGGCGTTATGTATGTTACCGATAATCTTGCGGGCAATCTGGTAAGCTACGCTTACCTTATAAAGGAGTTTTTGAAAAGCCACCGGGATTATCCTGCGGATGAAGACAGTTACGCGGCATTGTGGCAGATGGCTGTAAGCCATGGCCAGCAGGCGGCTACTGCATTCATGGATATCGAGAACATGCTGGAAAAACTACCAGCAGGAAGGCGCATTAACATAGCGGATGTGCCAGATCTTGCGCGCGTTGCAAGCGCCATTGACCCGGAGTTAGATGATCCGGACACGGTTCTTTCGAACGTAGGCAGGATGTTGGAGAAAGGTTATATCGGGCGGCAGGATGTAGCTGCATTTTTAATCCCGATATCCCGGGAGCTTTACGAAACACATGCGATCGCTATATCGGGAATAGCCGATATGTTCGCCGCGCCCACGCGGCCGGAAAAAGCGCGGGTAAAAGAAATAGTGGAATTGCTGATAAGCAGGGGGACGCCTAACACCGGCAAACTTATCAAGGTCGCGGGCAGGCTGATGCGGCATGGCGCAAAAGTAAAAGATAACAAAGGTAAAGAGGTGGGCATTGAAGAATTATTTTTGCCTTTGTTGGAGGCAAACAGTTCTTTTGACAACGTCGTCACAACCGACCTGAACCAGCTGCTTGTAAGATTCAAGGATAAGGGCGGATCTATCAACAAGGACAGATTCACGGATTTTATGGAACCGTTCATCCAGGCCTCCGGTTACGCCGCGCCTGGAATGTGCGCGGCGCTGGGGGAGCTTTTTGCAAGCGAAGCAAGGCCTGACGCCGAGACAAGGTGGACGGAAACAGATATTAAAAAGTACATATACCCCTCGGTAAAAGCAACCGAGGGAAGTACATCCTGGCGCATATTAAGCTTGATCGATTTTGCCGTGCTGGACGGGGTGATCAAAAAAGACGAGATTAACAGATTTTTACTTCCGCTGGTCCGGATGCTAGGCAAGGACGCGCCTGACATTTTATCCTTAAGTGGCGACCCCGGCGTGTTTATTCTGTCGGACAGGTTCAGAGAATTTGTGGAAGCAGAGCGGGCCCGGCAAAACGGCTTACCTGATAATACCGTTATCCAGCACGGACTCCTTTTGCCGCTTTTGGAAGAAACCCTGGCAAACCCTGATATACAGGGCAGCCTCCGCGCCAGGCTTGAAAAACTAAAAGAAACCGTACCTGTAAGCGAAGAAGAGATAGCTGATCTTATCAGGGGGCTTTTCGACAATGACCTATTAGCGTCTCAGAAAGCCCAGATCGTCCGAAAACTTGCCAAAACAACCAACGAGCGCGCCCACGCTGCGCTCAGGGCCGCAGGGTTCGAGCCAAAGCTGAACGAAGCCGCGCTAATGAGCATTTTGCGGCCGGTGGCGGCGATAGAAAGACAGGCGGGTAAAAAATTTGACGCAGGGAACGCTTTGTTGTACCGGGACTCGGCGATAATCATCACAAAAATTAAAGACGGGTATGTCTATTATATCGAGCAGCGCCCGGATGGCAGATATGCTTCAGGTTCAAGAATGAGGGTTGAGGTTTTTCCCGTACCCGAAAGCGTGCGGGTTGTAAAGCCGGACGAAGAGGTTGTTTCGGCAGATACCGCGATGCTTCTGACCGGCCGGTCGGAAAAAAGAGAAAAGGGCCCAGGAGCGCTTACGCAATATTTCGGAGAGGCATGGAACAGGGAATCGGTAAAGATGGGGGCCGCATTCGTCAATACGATCGTGGACAAAGAGGGACGGATATTATATTTCAGCAACGTGAACATCCAGGACCTTGAACATGACCCGGCCGGCAGGGCGATCCTGGAGCGCATACGCAGGAACGAACTTTTTGAGGTCAACATACAATTTAAGGTGATTCCGTTCGAGCTTAACGCCGCGTACTCGATATACGAGCTTATCTATATTGAGAAAGAGGTGCCGCTTAAAGCCGTCCAGGCAGTGGCCGCGGCTGCGGCAAGGGCAAGCGCGGAATACGAAAGACGCGCGGCTGCCTCCGTTAGAGAAAAGGCCAAGAAGGCAGCGGGCTGGTTTAAGGCAGGCTCTCCGGAGTCGGATCACGGCATCGTGTTTATGCTGATGCTGCAGAAGCTTTGCGCGAACCCTGATGTAGCCAAATTATTCCCGGCCCCGGAACAGATCCTGAGCAGCAGTCTGCTGAATATCGGTATAGGCAGCAAGGCCGTTGTGAACGCGGTAATAATGGGCGTCTCAAGACCTAATCTCGGGACCGAACTTAAGGAACATGGGGCGGATATCGTAGGCCTGAGCCCCGAAGTGGAAAGCAGCCCGGCGCTGGGTTACATAAGCGGGACCGCCCAAAATATCCCGCGGTCGGCAGATTCGTTCGATACGGCGGTAAGCATAGGCCTGTTTGATGAGGATTATTTCGACGAGGTCATTAAAGAAGGCGGAACCTCATACATGCAGTTTTGCGATGACTCCGCGAAAGAAATAAAGCGCGTGCTTAAAGACGGCGGCATATTTTTCGCGTCTACTAACAGCTATTCCCTAGAATTTGTCGCAGTATTCCGCGCCAATGGATTTGAGGTCTACCGCATCGGTCAAAGCGAGTTTGCGATGATAAACCGAAAAGGAGCTGCGTTGCAAACGGCAGAGACAGCCAGGATCAGGCAATATGCCATGCTGTTGACCGGTTGGGCAGCGATGGCTGAAACAGACCGCACGCAGTTTGCAGCCGGGCCAAAATGGAACGATGATGACGCAATGCTCGGAAAAGAAGGAGTTACATTCACGCCGGCCGCTTATCTGTATTTTCATGATAAGATAATGGCAGCGCTAAACCAAGAGGATGCAACGCGGAAGCCTCTGTATGGGGCGCTTGACAGGATATGCCTGGAAGCGGCGCTTGGTATTGCAGGGATAACAGAGGCCGAAGACCTTGCTTTTATTCGCTCTATATATGGTTTTTACGACGATGCGCCGGATATGCTTGACGCAAAAGAAAGGAACGCCGAAGCATTTTATGCGCTTTCCGGCGATAAGGCCCAACACCGGATCGCTGTTCTGAAACGCCTTAGTGATGCATACGGTAGAATATTCAAGAGGCTTAACGAAACAGGACAGGGCCATCCATGGGAAGGGCATTGGAACTCTGCTGCACCGCATCATACGCTTAATTTTCTTGAACTTCGCGAAGTAATACAGCGCCAAAAAAGCACGCAAGCAGCACTATCCTCGATTTAACCAGATACAGGTGTCAGACACCCCAATTCAAGAGGTGCCTGACACCATGAGTGCCTCGGAAATGAATTTCTTGTAATTTTTATAAATTTCCTGTGTACTTTTTTCAAAATTGGTAAATATTGGGTGAGTATCCAGCTGAAGGAAGGGTTCATTTTTGATACGGAAGGTATAACTTGACCATTTGTAATCTTCCAGGCTTGCTACCAGCTTCGCGCGTATTGGGTTTATTTCAATATAGCGGATGCATTCCAATAAATAGGAGTCCCTTTCAACAATATTACTATGGAACCTGTTTTCCCAAAGATGGCCTTTTCTGTTGTATTTCAGGTTGTACCATAGCGCGTACCGTTGATTTAAAACTTTCATTATCTTTGAAATACTTGCATCTTCGGTTGTTTCGATCAACAAATGAACATGGTTCAGCATCAGAACGAATGCATATAGCTTGAACTTGAATTTGTTCTTATAATGCGCAAGGAATGCTAAATATCTCGCAAAATCCGAACCGTCATTAAAAATCCCTTGCTTATTATTACCTCTTACGGTTATATGGTACAAACCCAATTCCCACACAATTCTTGGTTTTCTAGCCATTTTTATGCCTCCTGCTATATAGACGCAAGAAATGGTAATTTGTTTTAAAAAATTTTAAACTTTTACACTTGTCCACACATCGGTGTCAGACACCCCAATTCAAAAGGTGTCTGACACCCAATAGGGAAGATGAAAAAAAGAGCGGGGTTAGTATTTAAAAAAGTTAGTATTATTTTATTGAAAAACGATTTTTTTATGGTATACTTATACCGTTATGTATGATATGAAACTATATAAGGCTATTACTCCTCTTGTAATAGCTGCGTTTCTCTTTCAGGATGTAGCATGGGCACGGCCTTATAATTCCTTGCGGCCGCTGCCTGCCGCTGACAGAACAGAGCTTGCAACGACTATTCAACATCAAGCGACTGCAGAGCCGTCTGTTATAATTACCCCGCCAGTTCAGTTTACCGGCCTTAAACCCGCTGATGCAAGCGGATTAATTACAGAGATTTCAACTGCCATTCATAACGGCGGTTTTGCCGATTTTGACACCGATCTTCTCACCAAACTATGCGCCAAAATAACCGACCGGATAGGGAATTTAAACAGATTCCAGGAACAGGTCCAGGCAGCCTTGGCAAATAAGGGCATAAGGGTATACATCACCGATGATTATCAGGCGCCGTTTACTCTTGTGCCGGATAACGAAGGGAATTCTGTTGTGGCTATCAATGCCGGTCTTTTTAGGCAATTCCACAGCGCAGGCCTAGCCGAACTTTTAGTAGCCGTGGGGGTATTTTACGATGGCATGTGTCAGATCGTGGATAACGGGCCGCGGCCCGAATTGCCTGATGAAGACGCAAACATAATGGCAAGGATAGCCAGGTCATTACTAGAAGGCGAGCCCGGCTTGCAGGTGCTTTCGCCGGAAAACTTAAGGGCTGTTGCTAACACGCTTTCCGCGGAGCCGGCTTTTGTCGAATTTGGTGATGCCCTGACTTTTGAGGTTCTCGGACCCGGCTCGATGTTAGACAAACGTTATAAGATCAAGAAAGAATTAGGAAAAGGCGGATTTGGCGTTGTCTATTTAGCCAATGATGAAGAACTGGCGGGAATGGAAGTGGCCGTTAAGTGTTTCAGGAACATAAATGAAATGAGCGAAACTGACCGGAAGCGCCTGGAAAGAGAACTGGCAGCCATGGCGCGTTTCCAAAACTGTCCCAGTATTGTGGGAGTCAGAGGTGTTAAACGGCACAAAAGGACCAAGGCCCCCCTGTATCTTGTTATGGACTTTGTGCCGGGTAAGCCGTTAAGCAACTATGTGCCTGAGCCGGGAGCGCCAAGGACAGCGGAACATCTGACTCAGCAGGAAGCGGTTCTTGCGGCGCTCAAGGTTGCTAGAGGATTGGCGGTGATGCATAAGGCCGGTTTTATACATAGAGATATCAAAGAAGCAAATGTCATGATCGACCTTGACCGGCATGGAAGCATATTGGAAGCCACTATCCTGGACCTCGGATTGACCAGGCCGATCGGGGATACGACGCTTGATGAAGCAAAACCCCAAAGTACGGTTGAGCACGAAGCGGCCCAAAACGTAACTGACGGCAGGTGGGTCATGGGAACTCCTTTTTACATGTCTCCTGAACAAGAGCAGGGTTTTACAAAGGAACTGAAACCCGCCTCAGATGTTTATGCCTGCGCGGTAATGCTTTATCGGATGCTTACCGGGGAACGGGTCGTAAATCCGCAGATGCCGGGCATAGACCCCGAATTGCGGCCGATACTGCGAAAGGCCCTTGCGCTGGCCTGGGACGGGCAACCGCCTGATTACAGGGTCGCGGCGCACCAGACGGAAGCCGACGGAACCACTACGCTGATAAGATATAAAGATGCTGCAGAATTCGGGAAAGCGCTGCAAGCTTATTATGACCGTAAATTCGGGAACGCGCGGCAATTGAAACCACGCGTGGCTATTGCGCCTAAACAAAAAATGGGCAAAAAGACAGCTGCTATTATCGCAGGCGCAGTCGCAGCCGTGGGTGCCGGAGTTATTGGCTATCATATGTTAAAGCCGGGCGAATCGGTTGCACCGGTGCCCGAGCAGCCCGCTACAACCGCCGCCCAGCCCGCAGTTACGCCAGCTCCGGCTGCGGCTGGACAAGCCACGGCCGAAACCGGCCAGGATGGCCGCCTGCATTATCCTCTTACGCGAGAAACCCGCTTGGGGGATCAACCCATTTCTCTTTTTGGGACGGACTTGAGGCTATCCAGGGACGGTACCTACAGAGAGCCTTTTCTTCCTGACCTAAGGGGTATTATCAAAGCAATCCCTGCGGAGCCGGGAACTCCCGGAGGCCAGCCGCACTATTTCTTGATGACTACGGAGCCGGGCGGAAAATATGATGGAGCAGCTGGTTATGCCAATAGGGGCCCGCACAATCCCATTGTTTTAACAGCTGAAGAATTAAAAAAGCACCAGGCCATTATAGTTACCTATTATGCGAGATTGACACCGAGATCAAAAAAGGCGCAAACAGGTTTCTACTGCACGGCCGGTGAAGAAAACCTTGCTCTAAGTAACGTAAATATAAAAGAATCTGCGAGCTTGACAGCTGATGAACATGGGTACTCCTGGCAAAGGATCGACAAGGTAATTCCCACTTCTAAACTTGAAACGCTCCTGAATTCTTCAGGGGTATGCCGCCTTTACACCGTTACGGTTATTGCAGGTACTGCACTCCCCGACGCCGTGCACATTACCCCGCCAATCCTAAGATGGGCCTTGCAGGACGAAGCAACAGGTATTTATACGGTGTCGAAAGAGGAAACCACTTCGCGGGCCCCGGCTG
>JAPLLL010000145.1:0-339 GCA_026387595.1 Candidatus Omnitrophota bacterium | reverse complement strand
GCCCCGGCTGTGGCGCCGGCTGCGGCTGGGCAAGCCCAGGGCGCAATGCTTCCGCTTTTAAAGGCCAAATTAATGGGAAATGGCAAAGACGGCCATGCTTATTACGAGCTTGGTAAAGAAGTGGGGATGGGCGTGGATGAAAAAGGTAATGTTGTGAAAGGCGAAATTAAGGCCGTTGGTTTTGCGGCAAATGATAAACGGCCTCAAGCGACAGGTCCGGATTATTATTTTGAAATACAAAATCCGACCGAAGGCGACTTTAATGCCGGGCGTTTTAATATAGGCGGAGCCGTAGTACGGTCGCTTGCAGAAAGTATAAAAGGAGGGAGTGTATATAAA
>JAPLLL010000021.1 GCA_026387595.1 Candidatus Omnitrophota bacterium | reverse complement strand
ATCGGTTGCCTTATCAAAGGCGTCCATAAGTGATTTAAAATCGTGCCCGGATACGTCGATTGCGTTCCATCCGAAGGCCTCCCATTTTTTTATCATTGGGTCCATGTTTTTCACGTCGCGGCAGAACCCGTCTATCTGCAGCCCGTTCAGATCCACGATGCCGCAGAGATTATCCAGCTTATAATGAGCGGCTGTTGCCGCAGCCTCCCATATCTGGCCTTCGTTGGTCTCTCCGTCGCCCATTATGCAATACGCCCTTACCGAGAGACCATCCATCTTCGCAGCCAGCGCTATCCCGTTTGAAATAGAAAGGCCCTGGCCCAGAGAACCGCTTGATATCTCAACGCCGGGCAGGCCCTTGTGCGCGTGGCCCTGTAGCCGGCTTCCCAGCTTTCTGAGGGTCGAGAGTTCTTCTTTGGGAAAATACCCGCTCTCCGCAAGAACCGCGTATAGCGCGGGACAACCATGCCCCTTTGACAGGATGAGCCTGTCCCTTTGGGGCCAGTCCGGATTTTTCGGATCATGCCTAAGTTTATAGCAATAAAGGGATAGGAGTATCTCAACTATCGAAAGCGAGCCGCCCGTATGGCCCGAACCCGCTGCTGAAATCATTTTCAGGATATCCCTGCGTACTTCTATCGCTTTCTTTTTCAGTTCTTTAATTTCCGGTCTTTTCATATGAATTTATTTTTTCCTTGATCTTTTCCTGTTTAGGGTCAAGTTCCAGAGATTTGCGCCACTCTGCTAGCGCCTTGTCCGGCAAGCCCTGTTTAAAATAAACATCGCCAAGATGGTCATGTATCGTCGGATCATCTGGCTCAAATTTCACGGCCTCCTCGATCCGGGCCGCTGCCTGTTCAAGCCAGTTTCTTTTAAAATACGCCCAGCCAAGGCTGTCAATAAAGGCGCCGTTTTCCGGCTCCAGTTCCACCGCCTTCTTGATAAGGCCTATGGCCTCATCAAGGTTTGTTCCGTCTTCAACATACATGTACCCGAGATAATTATACGCCTCAGCGTCTTTTCCATCCAGGGCTATGGTCTTTTTCAGATAAACCGCCGCGTCTTTTTTCTTACCAAGCTTGTCATAAACGACGGCAGTATAAAAATTTATTTTTGCGTTATCCGGTTCCGATGCAAGCGCTCTTTTATACGCCTCCAGCGCTTCGCTGTATTTTTTTTCTTCGGAGCATATAAGGCCTTCTATAAGATAAACCTGAGCATTCGGTTTGCCGAGTTTTTTCGCGTCGGCAAGCACGCGCCGGGCGTCGCCTATCTTTCCGATATCCAGATATGCCGCAGCCAGGTCCACGTAACCGTCAATATCCAGCGGCGCCACCCGGACAACCGCTTCGAATTGCTCTATGGCCTCGCGCGGTTTTCTCTGGCCAAGGTAAAGCCGGCCGAGGAACCTTCTGGCTTCTTTATTCTTCGGGTCCTTTCCAAGAAGGTCTTTATATTTCTCTATGGCCTCGTTTATCTTTTTCTTGGTCTCGTATAGCACCCCGAGCGCAAGGTATGCCTGCAGATAGCCTGGCTCCAGTTTTATGGACTTTTCAAGGTGCGGTATCGCATCGTCCACGCGTTCCATTTTCGCGTATATCAGGCCCAGGTTAAAATGAAGCATCGCCTCCTGCTTCTTGTCCTTGTTTTGTTTCAGGAGCTCTTCATATATCGAGGCGGCTTCTTTAAGGCGCTGCCGCACCGCATAAAGATCTGCCAAAGAGCTGAGGGCCTGAAGGCTCTGCGGATCCAGTTTTATTATATCTTCGTATTCCTTCTGCGCCTCTTCGAACTTTCTTGATCCGGCGTATAAAAGGGCCAGAAGGAACCTGGGACGCGTATCCTCAAGGTCAAAACGCTTGGCGTTCTTAAAGGCCTCCATGGCCTTCTGATATTCGCCGAGTATCAGGTAATCTATACCAAGCCTGAGATGGACATGCGGCTGGCCATAGCCATATTCAAGGGCCTTTGAATATTCCCTTGTTGCCTCGTCTATCTTGGTCTCGGTGTCGTAAACCAGGCCCATCGTATAATGGGCAAGGCTTCTTGAGAAGGTCTTTTGCGCATCCGCGGCGAGGCCCGTTGAAGAAAAAAATACCAGGCCATACGCCAATACGCACGTAAGAACTTTAATTTATCTTAGCCTCTTTTTATGCCTGTCTCTTCTTAGCCTTTTCTTGCGCTTGTGGGTCGCCATTTTATGGCGCTTGCGTTTTCTGCCGCAGGGCATGGACTTTGCCTCCTCTCAATATATGACTTTATTAAGCGGGTATTCTATGATGCCTTGAGCGCCCGCTTTTTTAAGTTTCGGTATAATGTATTTGACGACCTTTTCGTCTATTATCGTATCCACGTCTAGCCACTTTTCGTCTGACAGCGTGGATATGGTCGGTTTTTTCAGCGACGGCAAAAGCGCCAGGACGCCCTTGAGGTCTTTTTTGGCGACGTTCATCTTGAGCCCCACCTTTTCCTCGGCAAGGATCGCGCCCTTTAAGAGAAGCGCCAAGTTCTCTATCTTGTTTTTCTTCCAGGGATCCAGCCAGCTCTTGCGGTTGGCTATCAACTGGGTGGTGGATTTGCACACGACCGCGACTTCCCGCAGGTTATTGGCGCGCAGGCTGGAGCCTGTCTCTGTCACCTCGACAATGGCATCTACGCCTATCGCGGCCTTTACCTCTGTGGCGCCCCAGCTGAATTCAACCTTGGCGCTCACCTTGTTCTTCTTAAGATATTCCTTTGTCACGCCGACAAGCTCGGTCGCGATCTTTTTGCCCTGCAGGTCCTTTACGCTTTTGACCTTGGAATCATTGGGCACGGCAAGGACCCAGCGAACAGGCCTCATGCTCTGCTTGGCGTATATAAGCTCTGCGACCCTTACGACATCGGATGAGTTCTCAAGTATCCAGTCGTTGCCCGTGATGCCTGCGTCAAGTATGCCGTCCTCCACGTACCTGGACATTTCCTGCGCCCTGAAAAGTATTACCTCTATATCGTCATCGTCTATCGACGGGAAATAAGACCTCTCGTTTATACCGACATAAAAGCCCGCTTTCTTGAACAGCCTCACGGTCGCCTCTTGCAGGCTTCCCTTTGGCAATCCTAATTTAAGTTTTGGCATTGCATTCTCCTCGATTTCTATCGTCTACATTCCGGAAATCGATCCCGAGCCCTTGAATTTTCTATGCAGGGCGAGGGATCTACATTAGGGTAATAAGCACTATAACGGACTAATTATATTATATAGACGCCGCGGTGTCAACTGTTTCAAGTGTTGGGCATTGACAGGCGACGTCGGCCTTGAGCGTATAAGTTTTGCGCAGGCCCTAACTACCACCTAAATGTTTCCGCAACAGAACCAATGCCATATCTACCTCTAAAGTCAAGCGAGCGTTGAAAGCAAAACTAGCGAAAGGCCGCGACGTCTGGCAATAGCCCTGCGGGACTGTAAAATTGGACGGAAAAGGTAAAATAAGGGTTAAATCGAAGTTAATGCGGGTTGTGATAAATTTGGAGCCGGCGTGATTTGAGCTGGCTGCGCCTGTTGAGATATCGGATAAGCACCCGTTGCCTCGTCCCGTCGGGCCCATCTTAAGACCGGCCTGGTAATGTGTGTAGCATCATCGAATCCATTAATGGCAAATCCGTAAAAGCTATACTTCCCTGAAGGATCCGGAGGCGGAAGGTCGGAAGGTTTAAGCACGAGGTCAATTCTGTGCCAGCGGTTGCCGTGTTCATCCGTTGTCAATTTCACGCTTAATCCCTTGGGCACGCCGCCGCTTTCGAGACTCATTGCTCCGATGTAGGAATAGAAACCTGTGGACGCCTTTTTTGAGCCCGGGGCCAATCTTGCGTAATAGGTCACGATGACGCCCGCCGGATGCGCCTTTAGTTCTTGAACGGTAAAAACAATCGATTCGCGCGAACCTTGGTTTGCATAACCCGCTACATAAGAATCCTTTCCGCCTTTTTCAGGAACCATTAAGAAATAGTATGGCTGGCCGTCCGGGGTACCCGGCTCCGCAGCAAGAGCTCTTATAATGCCTCTTATCTCAGGAAGATAAGGCTCTTTGTAAGTACCATCGCCGGATAGCCTTAATCCCGTCCCAAAAAGAAAAATGGGCTGGTCGCCAAAACGGGTTTCTTGTTCAGGTGCAAGGGGATACTTCAGGCCGTCCTGGCCGGTTTCATCCGAGGCTTTAACCGGGCTAACAAATACCGGCTCGCAGGCGTGCCACTCGCCCGTCCCGGACGAAATCATAAATTGGCCTATTGATTTACAGCCTGGGGGAGCAGTGGTTACAAATTGTAATTGAACCCACCTTCCTGATGGGATGCCCCTCATATTAATGCGTGCACCCAACCGGATGATCTCCTCATCGCTCAGTAATTTGCCCTGAGAGTTTCTATAGCGGGTCAGAACGGAGACTGTGCCTGTTGCCGGGCCCGTAACGCGCTTGAACCATAGTTTTAGTGCGTATCTTTGCCCGGGGATGACCGGAATGTCTGATAGATAATTGGCGGTCGTGATTAAAGCCCTGCCTTCGCCGGAATCTGCAGCGCTGATTAACCTGATAAAGTAAGGCGCCGTTACCTGCGCATTTGGCTTATCTTCCGTCCTGGCAAAAGGTATTAGCTCAAGGCTGGTGCCTTTTAAGTATCTTTTATCCAACTCAAAATTTACGGGCAAAAATCCGCCCTTACCATCGCTTTTAACGGTAAAAACCGGCGCGGCTTGGGCCTGGGCCGGAACATATCCGGTCACGTCAGAGTCACTCGCCGGGCTCCACTCAGGCCTTCCGATAATCGTATACACGCCCTCCCCGAAACGTACTGTGGTATTAGTGATAATTGACTTATCTGCCGGGCGGATTTCATCCGGCACTTTAAAGACTAATTGCACCTGGACTATCTCGCCTTTCCTGCCGTAGATCTTAGCGTCACCTGAAAGTGCCTGCTTTCCATTTTCCGTGCCCGGAATGGAGAACGTCGCGCCGCCATAAACGCAAGGATTTTTAATTTCGTCCAGCCTTAAACGCATCGTTAACTTATATTTTCCTCCCGATTTTATATTTAGCGCTTGACTTATTTCATCCCTTTTTGATGCACCGGTAGTACCAAAACACGCGACTTTCTTATCATCGCTGGATGGGCTGACTATGGTTACGGCCAGCTGACCGTCCTGCATTCCGACCTTAAGCTTGATCCCGGGGCCCTCTCTGAATATCACATCTTTGAATTGATATGGCTCGGCGGCGTTGCCTGTAGGCCGAATTTCAAATAGTTGAAAAACTTCGGCCCTGTATTGTGTTATTTCAGAAGCGTTAGCCGGACCGAATGTGGGATAATATAAACCGCCTACTCCTCCGTCAGCCGCAAACGCTACATATTCCAGTTCCGGGCTGCCGGCGGGCGCAGCAAATACAAACCGGCCGAACGTCCAATCACCTGAATTTTTATCAAATGTTAATTCTTTCGACACTACAATCTGCGGGCCGCCGCTTCT
>JAPLLL010000084.1 GCA_026387595.1 Candidatus Omnitrophota bacterium | reverse complement strand
CCCGCGTGCAGCATCGTAAGAACAACTTCCACCGCGGGTTTCTTCTCGGTCTTGTGTATGTCAACGGGGATGCCCCTTCCGTCATCCACTACCGCGACGCTGTTGTCCTGATGGATGGTAACGCTTATGTTCTTTGCAAAGCCCGCCGTCGCCTCGTCTATAGAATTATCCACCACTTCATAGACCAGGTGGTGCAGGCCCATGGTGGCCGTATCGCCTATATACATGGCGGGCCTTTTTCTTACGGCCTCAATACCTTCAAGCACCTGTATGGTGCGGGCATCGTATTTGCTTATATCGGCCTCTGAAATATGCGCCTTTTCTTCTTTTACATCAGGCCTTGCGGCCTTTGGTTTTTTCTCTTGGTTTTTCGCTTTTGTCTTCGCCATTAACATCTCCTATTCTAAACTGTACATCCTGTATCTTGCCTTTTAGTTCTTTGGCCAGGCTTTCAAGTATCTGGGTTTTTCTAAGCGTAAGGTCATAGAGCAGGCTTGAATCGCTTACGTTTACGACGAGCCGCCCTTTTCTAAGCGACGCCGGCCTTGAGTGCCTGGCGGCCACCCTGCCGGCTGCCCCGGCCCACATCGCTGTTATGTCTTCCTGCGTCAGCTTTTTTTCTTCTTTTTTACCGGCGCTGCCGTCCAGTTCCGAGATTACTTTTTTTATTATATCTTTTATCGGCTCAACGCCGCTGTCTTGCTTTGCCGCCATTTTAATTGATCTGCATGGGCAGAACTACATAAGTGTAGCCGTCTTCTGCCCTGATCGCGCCCGGCTTATCGGCTGATGTAAGCTCAAACATGACATCCTGCTTGTCCAGGCTTTTCAACACATCTATAAGGTAGACCGGGTTAAATCCTATTACCAGCTCCGGCCCGCCGTATCCTACAGAGATCTCCTCGCGCGATTCGCCCAACTCCGGCGTTACTTTTGATATTACAAGCTTGTCTTTTAATAGCTCAAGTTTTATTGCCTGCGATTCCTGGCTCGTAAGTATGTTTGCCCTTTTTACCGCAGAGAGAAACACCTCTCTATTTATCTTAAGTTTGTCTTTTGTTTCCTTTGGTATGGCGCGGGCATAATCGGGAAACTCTCCCTCAACAAGGCGGGAAATTATTACCGTGTGCCCGAGATTAAACAACACCTGGTTCTCATCAAGTATTATCCTGGCCTCCCCGACATCGCCGAGCGTCCTTAAAAGTTCCGCAATGGCCTTTGTCGGTATGATTATTTTGGGCGGCGTTTTCTCGAATTCTTTTGGGATCTGCGTTTGGTTTTCGATGACCGCGAGCCTTCTTCCGTCCGTTGCCGCGAGCTTAAGGGTGGCCGGCCCGATCATAAATAAGATCCCGTTTAAAACATATCTTGTCTGGTCATAGCTCATGGCAAAAGATGTCCTTGAGAGCATTTTTTTAAGGACCGCCTGCGGCACGGTAACGCTGTTTTTGTCCTTAAATTCCGGCAGTTTGGGGAACTCTTCCTTTGGTAACCCTATGAGTTTAAAAAACAGGTTTTTATGTCGAAAAATCGCTTTGCCGGCACCGTTACGCCGCCCTCCTCCTCAACCCTAACCTCAATTATGTTTGTTATTCCCACGTCCAGGTCTGTTGCTGTAAGTTTTACGCTGTTTGTGCGTGTTTCTATTAATATGTTTGAAAGGATTGGGAGTGTTGATTTCAGGGTTGTTGTCGCGTACACGGTTTGTATTCCGTTCAGCAAGACCTCTTTTTCGCATTTTATTTTCATTTTCTCTCCTATTAAGGCTTTTTTATAACTTTAAAACAGCAGTAATCGTAGAAGTGCCTGTGGAAAACTTAGTAACCGGTTTAACCTATTACTAATAAAGTGGTTCCCCTGTTAGTAATTCTTGATTTCAAAGATCAACTTATTCACCAGCCCTTTGATGTTCGGGTTGGTCTTTAATTCTTTGGTTATCTTCTCATACGCGTGCAGGACCGTGGTGTGGTCTCTGCCGCCGAATTGTTCGCCTATTTCAGGCAGCGAATGGTTGGTCAGCTCTCTTGCCAGATACATCGCGATCTGCCTTGGGTACGCGATTACCCTGCTGCGTTTTTTGGCCCTCATATCCGAAAGCCTGATATCAAAATATTCAGCCACTTTTTTCTGTATTAATTCTATCGTTACCTTTTTTTCTTCTTCAAGGATCATGTCTTTTAATACATCTTTTGCCATGTTTAAAGAGATGTCTACGTTGTTAAGTTTGGCGTAGGCGACGACACGTATAAGCGCGCCCTCAAGCTCCCTTATATTGGACTTTATCTTTTCCGCTATGTAGTACATAACTTCATTGAGGATCTGGACTGTTTCTTTTTCCGATTTTTTCTTCAATATGGCCATCCTGGTCTCAAGCGCAGGCGGCTGTATATCGGTTACAAGGCCCATTTCAAACCTGGACACAAGCCTTTCCTCAAGTCCCGGGATATTCTTAGGGGAGCGGTCGCTTGAGAGCACTATCTGCTTGTGGCTTTCGTGAAGCGTGTTAAAAGTATGAAAAAACTCCTCTTGCGTGGACTCCTTGCCGGCTATGAAATGAACGTCATCTATTAACAAGATATCCACAGCCCTGTATATCTGCCTGAACCGCTGCGTAGTCCTATTCTGGATTGCACTTATGAGCTGATTCGTGAACTTCTCGCTTGAGATATACAGGATCTTCGCCTGTGGATATCTCTGCGCCACGGCATGGCCTATCGCGTGCATAAGATGCGTCTTACCGAGTCCGACGCCCCCATGGATGAATAACGGGTTATATGCCTTTGCAAGCGAATCTGCCACAGCCATTGAAGCGGCATGGGCGAATCTGTTGCTGGGGCCCACCACAAAGCTTTCGAACGTATATTTGAGGTTCAGGCCCAGATCCTTGTACTTCGCAGAATAGGAGAGCGCCTGGGTGGGTATTTTAACGGCAGGTTGGCTGTCAAGGATGATCTTTTCGGTTAATGCCTTTGTATCCTTATGCGTTTCCGCTACCTGAAGCTCCAGCTTTATGTCCTCCCCGACAACATCCTTCAGCGCCTTACCTATAATATCAGCGTAATGCTCGAGGATCCAGTCCTTAAAGAACTGGTTCGGCACCTCCAGGGCGATAGTGTTATTATTAAAGGAAATAGGAGAGATGAAGCTAAACCACGTCTGGAACGTCTGAGGGTTTAGCGAAGACTTTATCTTTTTAGCGGCCTCCTGCCAGAGGCCGACGGAGATCTTTAAGTTATCCACAGGATATGCACAAAATTTTTAAACAAACGCAACCTTGATATGAACCTTAAAAGTGTTTAAGTAGTCCAATTATACCAAATCCGGAGAGAAAAGCAAGAAAAATTTTTTGAAATTCCTCGGGTGGATATATCCGAGGGATTTTCATAATGCAGATTTTGCTTGACAAATGTAAATGATATGGTATATTTACACTTGTCAATAGAAAACCCCTCGCTTCAGAGTAGCAAGATAAGAAAAGCTCGGGGTGATTTTCAAAGTAGAAAGGCTAGGGAAAATCATGAATAAGGAATATTTAAGTCCGACAGAAGCAGCCAAGATACTCGGCATATCCAGGCAGGCGGTTATTGAACGCATAAAGCACGGCTCTTTACCGGCGGAACGCGCCGGCAGGCAGTATATCATCCCCGCGGAACAGATAAAAGGGAAAGGGCCAAGGGCCCCCAGGGCCGCAGAGGCAGATCTAAAGAAAAAGAAAAATAGTGTGTCTATGGCAAAGTCTCAGTCAGAAAATATAAGAACTATTTTAAGCGAGGTAAAGCAGGAAGGCATAAGAACGATACAGCTCTGGTTTGTTGATATCCTCGGCATCTTAAAAAGCATCTCAATTACCGACGGTGAACTTAAAGAGGCGCTCAGGCACGGGAAAGGATTTGACGGTTCTTCCGTGGCGGGGTTTGCCGAGGCAGAAGAAAGCGATATCATAGCCCAACCGGACCCGCACACGTTCAAGATACTGCCGTGGACAAGAAGCAGCGACACCGGTCCCGTAGCGCGGATATTCTGCGATATCCTGAATCCAGACAGGACGCCCTATACCGGAGACACAAGAGGTGTTTTACGAAGGGCGCTTGCAAGGGCGGCAAAGTCAGGCTTTATATTTTATGTCGGGCCGGAGATAGAATATTTCTATTTTAAATCGGACAAAAGCCCTGAAGCCATAGACGAAGGATCATACTTTGAGCTTATACCCAACGATCTTGCCGATACCCTGAGGAACAAAACCATCAGGATACTTGAGGATATGGGCATAATCATGGAAGCGACTCATCATGAGGTCGCGCCCAGCCAGCATGAGATCGACCCAAAATACAACGACGCCCTTACGATGGCTGACAATGTCGTTACGTCCAAATATATTATAAAAGAAGTGGCCCAGCAGCACGGCGTTTACGCCACATTTATGCCCAAACCCATGTTTGGGGTGAACGGTTCAGGCATGCACGTGCACCAATCCATTTTCATAGGGAAGAGGAACGCCTTTTACGATAAAAAAGATAAATTTCATCTGTCGGAAACAGCCAAACAATTTATCGCAGGCCAGCTCAAACACGCACGCGAGATATCCTCACTTACGGCCCAATGGGTTAATTCTTATAAAAGACTTGTGCCCGGATATGAAGCGCCGGTTTATGCCTCATGGGCGCAAAGGAACAGGACCGCATTAATAAGGGTGCCGCTTTACCGGCCGGGCAATGAAAAGGCGACACGCGCGGAACTGCGCTGCCCCGATCCGGCGTGCAATCCGTACCTTGCGTTCTCGGTAATGCTGGCAGCCGGCCTTGAAGGCATAGAAAATAAATACAAACTCGCTCCGCCGGTGGAACCCAATATCTACCACATGGCCATGGAAGAAAGAGAAAAACGCGGCCTGACTTCATTGCCCGGGAATCTTTTTGAGGCGATCCTTGAGACGGAAAAGAGCCATTTTATAAAGGAGACTCTCGGCGAGCACATCTTCAGCAGATTCTTATTTAATAAGAAAAAGGAATGGGACGAATACAGGATACAAATTACGCAACACGAGATTAAAAAGTACTTACCGCTTCTTTAAAAGCGCCGCTTATTCTTCCCCGCCCATATCGGCCATGTTAGTCATGGCCTGCATATTGGGCATAACCATCTTCTGATAATCGGCAGGAATTTCAAACAGGCTGTCCGGTTGTTTTGACAGGTCTATGTTTCTATATTCAAACGACCAGCTATTATCCTCCGCAGCGGTCTTTAACGGCATATCAGACGACTTGTCTATCCACGATATGACGCTGTACGTAACGCCTTCATTGACATAACGGATGCGGTATTTATCCGTTGTCCTGCCTCCCAGCGTTTCTGTCACTAGCAGCTTCCGCTCTATTTCGCCGGGCATTTTTTCGCTGCCGGCCACCACTGCCTCAGGCTGTATCGGGACTTCCATATACATCTTCTGCGCCGGCATCAGCATCCAGGTGATTTTTTTATCCAGCCTTGTGATCGTTATGGCCTGCGGCATTTCCATGCGTGTCTTGTCTTTTGTGGAAAATATCTTGCCCGTGAAAGTACCAGCCGGGCTTGTCGAAACTATATCGGCAGTAAAATCATTACCGGCAGCCGAAACTATTGCGGATAAAAACAAAACCCATAATATTATATAGACAGTCTTTATCATTAGCATACCCCCACGTTTCCGTTATTTTACTTTTAATTGTGCCGCGGCGCAAGATAATTATTAGGCGTCGTAAGTGGAGTAGTAGTAAGGCGTGAAGGCCTTGAATTCCGCAGCGCAGGTGTCTACAAGCTTAAAATCCGGTTTTATATCAAAAGATTTCCTGAGCAGCCTGATATCCTCTTCTGTTTTTTGAATGAGCGCGGCTATCTGCATATCGCTAAACCCCAGCTGCTTGGCCGCGGTTAAAAGCGGTCTTGTGATATTATCCTTATGCGCAAGCAGCCGCTTTTCAAAATCCACGATCTCCTTTATGTTGTATAAAAACCACCTGTCTATCCTGGAAAGTTCGTGGATCTTGTCTATATCCATGCCGGCCCGCAGTGCGTCGCCTATATAAAGAAGCCGTTCCGCGTTCGGCGTCCTCAGGTTATGACAAAGCGTCTCCATCAGGCCGTTATCCGCCTTTACCCAGCCCCTGCCAGCAGGGGCTGGGTTTACATTTGTCAAGTCTTTGAACAAGATGCTGTTTAGCCCGGTCCTTTTTGTCTCCAGGGACCGCAATCCTTTCTGAAGCGCCTCCTTAAATGTCCTGCCTATGGCCATTACCTCACCCACTGATTTCATTGAAACGGTCAGGGTGGGATCGGATGCCGGGAATTTCTCGAACGTGAACCGCGGTATTTTTACGACGCAATAGTCTATTGCCGGCTCAAAGCAGGCAGGCGTCTCTTTTGTGATATCATTCAGTATTTCATCCAGCGTATAGCCTACTGCCAGCTTTGCCGCTATCTTCGCTATGGGGAAACCCGTTGCTTTAGACGCCAGCGCCGAACTTCTCGATACCCTTGGGTTCATTTCGATAATGACCATCCTGCCCGTTTGCGGGTGCATAGCGAATTGTATATTGGAACCGCCGGTCGCAACGCCTATTTCCCTTATGCAGGCAATAGAGGCGTCCCTCATCTTCTGGTATTCTTTGTCCGTCAGCGTCTGGGCAGGCGCAACAGTGATGCTGTCGCCTGTGTGCACGCCCATCGGGTCAACGTTTTCTATTGAGCATATTATAACGACATTATCTTTCAGGTCGCGCATGACCTCGAGCTCAAATTCCTTCCATCCGGCAATGGATTCTTCTATAAGGATCTCGCTTATCATGCTCGACTCAATGCCTATCTTTGCAAGCTCTTTAAATTCGTTTAAATTATAAGCGATGCTGCCGCCCGTGCCGCCGAGCGTGAAACTGGGCCTGATAATAAGCGGAAAGCCGATCTTATCCGCGACAACAAGCGCCTCTTTTATATTGTAGGCCTTGTCGCTTTTAGGAAGGTCCAGCCCTATCTTTTCCATGGCTTGCTTGAACAGCCTTCTATCCTCGGCTTTTTTGATCGCCTTTATGTCGGCGCCTATTACATCCACTTTATATTTTTTAAGAATACCTTTTTCGGCAAGGTTAACGGCTGCATTCAACGCGGTCTGGCCGCCCAGCGTCGGAAGAAGCGCATCCGGCCGCTCCTTTGCTATTATCTTTTCAAGGATCTCGATTGTTATGGGCTCGATGTAGGTCCTGTCCGCCATTTCCGGGTCCGTCATAATGGTGGCAGGGTTTGAATTTACAAGTATGACCTTAAATCCGTCCTGCCTGAGCACCTTGCATGCCTGCGAGCCCGAATAATCGAATTCGCACGCCTGGCCGATCACTATTGGCCCGGAACCTATAATCAGTATCTTTTTTATGTCCTTGCGTTTTGGCATATGTTTTAGCGAAAAACTTAAAGCGCAAAACGAAAAACTAAGGAATACCTCTTACACAAGAAGCATTCCATAGCTTTACGCTTTTCGCTTTGCACTTTTCATTAGTTCTGTGAAATTTTCAAATAAATATTCCGCGTCATGCGGCCCAGCTGATGCCTCCGGGTGGAACTGCACCGAAAAAACAGGCAATTTCTTGTGCCGCATCCCTTCGAGCGTATTGTCGTTTAAGTTTATATGTGTTATTTCTATTTCTTTTTTGTTCAGGCTGTCTATATCAACGCAGAATCCGTGATTCTGGACCGTTATCGATACCTTGCCGGTCTTTAAGTCCTTGACCGGGTGGTTTGCGCCGTGGTGGCCGAACTTAAGCTTGTATGTCTTGCCGCCGAACGCCTGTCCCAGCATCTGATGCCCGAGGCATATCCCGAATATGGGCAGCTTGCCGATCAATCCCCTGACAGTCTCCACTATATAAGGGAGCGCTGCCGGGTCTCCGGGCCCGTTTGACAAAAGCACGCCGTCCGGATTCATGCGCAGTATCTCCGCGGCAGGCGTTGTAGGCGGAACAACGGTTACCCGGCATTTGTGCCGCGCAAGCTCCCTCAGGATGTTATATTTTACGCCGCAGTCCATAACTACCACATTATAAGCGCCCTTCTTTTCCCATTCATACGGTTTTTTAAGCGCGACCTCTTTTACAAGGTCCCTGCCGAGGAGACCAGGGGACCTTCTCGCCTTTTCAACCAGGCTCTTTTCGTCGGCGTCAAGGGTGGACAAGACCGCTTTCATCGCGCCCGTCTCCCTGATACGGAGCGTAAGCGCCCTTGTGTCTATGCCCTCAATCCCTATAATGTGGTTTTCCTTTAGGTAATCGCCCAGCGTTTTTGTGCTGCGCCAGTTGCTTGCTATCTTGCTGTATTCTTTTACTACAAAGCCCTCAACAAACAGTTTGTAGGATTCCACGTCCTCTTCATTTATACCGTAATTTCCGATCAGGGGGTATGTCATGGCCACGATCTGGCCCTTGTAGGAAGGGTCGGTCAGGATCTCCTGATATCCCGTCATGCTGGTATTAAATACCGCCTCCCCGTCCTTTTCGCCGGCGGCCCCGAAGGATCTTCCTTTAAATATTGTTCCGTCTTCTAATGCAAGTATTGCAGTCATGGCCTTTTTGCCTTTTGGAACCTTGCCGCGGCCGCTATAAAATCCCTGAATAAAGGATGCGGCTTGTCCGGCTTTGATTGGAATTCCGGGTGGAACTGGCCTGCGATAAAATACGGATGATCCTTCAGCTCTACTATCTCGACCAGGTCCTTATTTTTGTATATGCCGGAGAAGATTATACCATTTTTCTCAAGCTGCCGCCTGTATTTGTTATTAAATTCATATCTGTGGCGGTGCCGTTCAAGGATAAGCTGTTTTTTATACGCCTTAAATGCCAGCGTGCCTTTTTTTATCTTGCACGGATACGAACCCAGCCGCATTGTGCCGCCCATATCCTTTATATTTTTTTGTTCCTCAAGCAGGCTGATCACCGGGTAAGCAGTCTTCTTGCTGAATTCTGTCGAGTTCGCGTTTTTAAGCCCGCACACATTTCTTGAAAATTCTATTACCGCGCACTGCATCCCAAGGCATATGCCTAAGAAGGGTATATTTTTTGTGCGCGCGAAATTTATCGCTTTTATTTTTCCTTCGATCCCGCGCATGCCGAATCCGCCCGGCACAAGTATGCCTGAGACATCGTCCAAGAATTTCGCCGCGCCCGCCTTCTCTATATCTTCGGAATCCACTTTCTTAATCTCAATATGTGCGTCATTGGCTATCCCGCCGTGAATAAGCGCCTCGTATATTGATTTATAGGCGTCCTGCAGCCCGATATATTTTCCCACAACGGCTATTTTAACATTTATTTTCGGCTCAAGCGTCCGGTTTACGACGTTCTTTTCCCAGCTTTTCAGGTCCGAATACTTGCATATCAGGTTAAAATGGCTAAGAATTATCTCATCAAGGCACTGATTTTTAAAGACGAGCGGTATTCGGTAAATCGACTCCACGTCCGGCGCTTCTATTACGGCTTCTTTTCTTACATTACAAAATAGCGATATCTTTTCTTTAATATTATCCGAAAGCGGTTTTTCGGTCCTGCATATCAATATATCCGGCTGTATCCCTATCTCGCGTAGCGTACCAACGCTGTGCTGCGTAGGTTTTGTTTTTATTTCGTCGGCCACTTTTATGTAAGGCACAAGCGTAAGATGTATGTATAGCGCATTATTGTATCCCACGTCCAGCCTGAACTGCCTGGCCGCCTCCAGGAACGGCAGGCTTTCGATATCCCCGACCGTGCCGCCTATCTCAACAAGGACGACATCGGCGCCAGATACCTTTGCGACCTTTTTAACGCGTTCTTTTATTTCATTTGTAATGTGCGGAATGACCTGTATGGTGCTGCCTAGATATTTGCCTTGTCTTTCCTTGGATATGACCGAATTATAGACCTGGCCGGTTGTCACGTTATTGAACTTAGTTATCTTTGCGTTCGTGAACCTTTCGTAATGGCCCAGGTCCAGGTCAGTCTCTGCGCCGTCCCCGGTTACATATACTTCGCCGTGCTGATAAGGGTTCATTGTGCCGGGGTCTACGTTTATATAAGGGTCGCATTTCATAAGGGTTACCTTCAGCCCTCTTGATTCAAGCACCCTGCCTATTGATGCTGAGGCTATGCCCTTGCCAAGGCTTGAAATAACTCCGCCCGTTATAAAAATATATTTTGTCATATAGCCCCTTTCGGTTATTCGACCGTAACTGATTTTGCCAGATTTCTCGGTTTATCCATATTTATACCCTTTGCGTTAGCGATATAGTAAGCGATAAGCTGAAGCGGGATAACGTTTATAATAGGCGACAGCTCGCTTTTTAAGGTGCTAGGGACCGTTATGATATGTTCGGCAAGCCTACGCACCTTTTTTGAACCGTTTCCGTTTGCTACGGCGATTATTATACCGCCCCGCGCTTTTACTTCGTGTATATTGCTAAGGATCTTATTAAGAAAACGGTCTTCTGTAGCCAGAAACACGACCGGCATCTTTTTGTCTATCAGCGCGATCGGGCCGTGTTTCATCTCGGCTGCCGGGTACCCCTCTGCGTGGATATAAGAGACCTCCTTAAGTTTCAGCGCGCCCTCCAGGGCAACGGGGAAATTGACGCCGCGGCCCAGATAAAGAAAATTCGGGCTATTCTTGAATCTTTGCGCTATGCTTTTTATGCCGGAGGTGTTTTCCAGAATATGACGTATTTTTTGCGGGACCCCGCACAATTCCCCGATAATATTTTTATCCAAAGCACCGCCGCGGGCCTGCCTCAGGTAAAGCGCGAAAAGTATCAATACTGCGACCTGCGACGTAAAGGCCTTTGTGCTGGCTACGCCTATTTCCGGGCCCGCATGCAGATATATCCCGGAATCCACGTCCCGCGCTATTGATGAGCCGACCGTATTGATGATCCCGAGCGTTTTGGCAAATTTTTCCTTTGCCTCGCGTATCGCACCAAGCGTATCAGCAGTCTCGCCTGACTGCGAGATCGCCACAACGAGGTCATCCCTTTTTATGAGCGGACTTCTATACCTGAACTCGGAGGCGTAATCTACCTCTACCGGAATGGACGCGAGACTTTCTATGATGTATTTTCCCAATAACGCGGAATGCCAGCTTGTGCCGCATGCGGTTATAATTATCCGGCGTACCGTGCTTACATTGAGTTCAATACTAAGTTTTATCCGGCCATGCTTGATCCTGCCGCGCAGCGCGTTTTCTATCGTCTCGGGCTGCTCATAAATTTCCTTGAGCATGAAATGCGCGAAATCGCCTTTTTCAACCTGCGCCGCAGCCCATTTTATTTTATCCACCTTTTTCGCCGCAAGCCGGCCGCCGTTTAAATGTTTAATTATATATCCGTTTTTTGTTACAGATGCGACCTCGTTATCGGCCATATACACCGCTTTTTTAGTATGGTTTAATAACGCAGCGGCGTCTGAGGATATCAACATTTCGTTTTTGCCGATTCCGACAATAAGCGGCGATCCCCTCCTGGCAACTACGATCCTATCCTCATTTTCATGAAGCGCCGCAAGGCCGAATGCCCCGTCGACAATTTTCAGCGCCTGGATAACCGCTTTTTCAAGGTCTCCGGCGTAAAATTTTTCTATTAAGTGGGCGAGCACCTCGGAATCGGTCTGCGAAACTATTTTATGGCCTTCCTGCTCAAGTAGCTTTTTTAACGGGGCGTAGTTCTCGATTATGCCGTTGTGGACTATCGCTATCTTACCGCAGCAATCCGTATGAGGATGGGCGTTTACTTCATTTGGCTCGCCGTGCGTGGCCCATCTTGTGTGGGCTATGCCTATTGTCCCGATTATTTTTTTCAGGCGCAAGGAACCTTCCAGATCGGCGATCTTGCCGCGTTTTTTAACTACGGTTAATCTACAGCCGTCCGCAACGCAAATACCTGCGCTGTCATATCCCCTGTATTCGAGCTTTTTCAACCCGCCTATAAGAATGGGGACGCAATTCTTATCCCCTATGTAACCAAAGATACCGCACATCAGTTAGGACCTGTCCTTTCTCAGATATTTATCAATAGAATCCGCCGCCATTCTCCCTTCGGATATCGCCCACACGATAAGAGATTGGCCGCGGCGCATGTCGCCTGCGGAAAATACGCTTTTAACGCTGGTCATAAAATTCTCATCGGCCTTTACGTTGCCGCGCTGGTCTAGTTCCACGCCCAGTTTTTCAAGAAGCCCGTGTTTTTCAGGATGCAGAAAACCAAGCGCCAGGATGACAATGTCAGCCTCGATCTCAAATTCCGTTCCTGCGGTCTCGCACAAAAGTTTTTTTACGCAACCTTCCTCGCCTATAAATTTTTTAGTTGATATAGACCATTTTCGCTCTCCGCCCTCTTCGTGGCTTGTTGATGTTTTGAGGATAACAGGGTATTTCGGCCACGGCTGACTTGCTGTACGGCATTTGGACGGCTGCGCTAAAAGTTCTATCTGAACCACGCACGATGCGCCTTCGCGGTGCGCCACGCCCACGCAATCTGCCCCTGTATCGCCTCCGCCTATAACTACGACCTGTTTGCCCTTTGAATCAACAGACTCGCCTTTATTAGCCGCTTTAAGGTAATCCATTGCGAAATATATACCTTTTAAGTCCCTGCCATCAATATTCATGTCCCTGGGCGTGCGCGATCCTCCTGTCAGGCACACAGCGTCGAAATCTTTTTTTAGCGCGGATATGGAAAGGTCAACACCCACGTTTACAGAAGGCCGGAATTCCACGCCTTCTTTTTTAAGAAGCTCAAGCCGCCTGTCCAGGATGCGTTTATCTAACTTAAAATCCGGTATGCCGTATCGCAGGATCCCGCCGGGCTTGTCGTCCTTTTCAAAAACCACGACATTGTGACCCGCTTTATTCAGCTGGTCTGCGCATACAAGGCCCGCAGGGCCGGAACCTATAACAGTCACGCTTTTCCCGCTGCGATGGTGCGGCGGATTAGGCGCTATCAGGCCGAGTTTAAAGCCTCGCTCGATTATCGCAAGTTCGTTTTCCCTTATGGTCACAGCGTCGTCGTTTATTCCCAGGACGCAGGAGTATTCGCAAAGGGCCGGACAGATCCTTCCTGTGATCTCAGGCAGGTTATTTGTTGCGCACAATAGTTTTAAAGCCTGTTTCCACTGGCCGCGGAACATCAGGTCATTCCATTCCGGTATATAATTGCCTACAGGGCATGCCCAATTACAGAAAGGCGTTCCGCAGTCCATGCACCGGGAGGCCTGTTCCTTGGAGTAACCTTCAGGCCGCGGAACAGTTACTTCGCCGTAATCTTTTATGCGCTCGCACACCGGCCTGTATTCCGCAGCCTTCCTTTTAACAGTTAAGAATCCTTTCGGATCACCCATCTGATACCTCTGCCAGGTCTAGTTTTTGCGCCAATATATCTTCGGCCAGGACCTTTTTGTATTCCAGCGGCATTACCTTGACGAATTTTACAGCCTCGTTGTGAAAATCGGAAAGTATTTTATGCGCGAACAAACTGTGTGTATATTTATAATGGTTTTCCAAAAGCCGTCGTACAGTGCCCAGGTCGGTTTCTGACAGGCATTCCAGCTGCACCATGTCAATGTTGCATTTATTCTTAAAGTCGCCGTTTATATCATAGACGTAAGCGATGCCGCCTGACATGCCTGCGCCGAAATTCCTGCCGGTCTCACCAATCACGACCACCCTTCCGCCCGTCATGTATTCGCAGCCGTGGTCGCCAACGCCTTCCACAACGGCCGAGAGCCCGGAATTCCTTATGCAGAACCTTTCTCCGGCCCTGCCGCTTATATACGCCTGGCCGTTTATTGCGCCGTAAAATGTGGTGTTGCCGATGATGATATTTTCTTCGGACTTAAAAGAAACGTTTTTATCGGGATAAATAATGATCTTTCCGCCGGAAATGCCTTTTCCCACGTAGTCATTCGCCATGCCCTCCAGCTCAAAGGTTATGCCTTTTGCCAAGAAAGCGCCGAAGCTCTGGCCCGCAACGCCTTTAAACTTCGCATGGATGGTATTTTCCGCAAGGCCGGCCTCGCCAAAATTCCTGCAAACGCTGCCGCTCAGCATGGCGCCGGTTGTCCTGTCGGTATTTTTTATGTTCATCTCTATCTTTACGGGCACGCCGTCTTCCAGCGCAAGATAGGCCTTTTCCATCAGCCGCAGGTCCAGTATGTTTGCCATGCCGTGATCCTGCTTCCTTAAATAATGCGTAGCTACTGTATGAGGCATCCTGGGTTTATAAAGTATTTTTGAGAAATCGATCTTATTTGCCTTCCATGGAAGCTTCTTTTTGTCCAGGTCTAACAAGTCTGTCCTGCCGACCAGGTCATCAAGCCGCCTTATCCCCAGAGAGGCCATGACCTCGCGCAGTTCCTGCGCAACGAACCGGAAATAATTTACGATATATTCGGGCTTGCCCGAGAAGCGTTTTTCCAGGGTCTCGTCCTGTGTTGCCACACCGACCGAGCAATTATTCAAATGGCAGTGCCGCAGCATCACGCATCCCGACACGATCAGCACAGCCGTGCAGAATCCGAATTCTTCCGCGCCCAGCATGGCGGCTATTGCCACGTCGCGGCCCGTGCGCATCTGTCCGTCAGTCTGGAGCCGCACCCTGCCTCTTAAGTCATTAAGCACCAGGGTCTGGTGCGCTTCCGAAAGCCCCAGTTCCCAGGGCAGGCCGGCGTGTTTTATCGAGCTTATAGGCGATGCGCCTGTGCCGCCGTCTCCGCCCGAAATAAGGATCATGTCCGCATGTCCTTTTGCAACGCCTGCGGCAACCGTGCCAACGCCGATCTCCGATACAAGCTTTACGCTTATCCTGGCTTTTGGATTTGCGTTTTTAAGGTCAAATATAAGCTGCGCAAGGTCCTCTATGGAATAAATATCATGATGCGGCGGCGGCGATATCAATGTTACCCCCGGGGTGGTGTAACGGGTCTTTGCGATCGTCGCGCTTACCTTATGGCCGGGCAGCTGTCCGCCTTCACCCGGTTTTGCGCCCTGCGCTATTTTTATCTGGATCTCGTCCGCATTGACAAGATAATTTATGGTAACCCCGAACCTGCCTGAGGCAACCTGTTTTATCGCGCTTCTTTTGGAATCCTGGCCCGCTACCACGGCAAACCTGGCAGGGTCTTCCCCGCCTTCGCCGGTGTTTGATCTTGCGCCGAGTGAGTTCATGGCTATCGCTATCGTTTCATGGGTTGACCTGCTTATGGAGCCGAAGCTCATCGCGCCGGTTGCAAAACGTTTTACTATCTCTTCAACCGGCTCAACCTCGTCAAGAGGTACAGGTTTAACGCGCTTGAATTTTAATAAACTTCGCAATGTCGTAGGATTGCTTGTCTGGTCGTTTACCCAGCCCTTCTTTTCTTCGGAGAGTTTCTTCGTAGTAGGAAGGGCTGGGTTTATCAGCTGCGCGAACTCTTTGAATTTATTATAATCCCCCTGCCTTGTCGCGTCCTGCAGCGCTGCAATACTTTCCGGGTTCCAGAGATGGAACTCTCCATCTTTCTTCCACTGGTATACCCCGCCCGCAGCCAGATATTGCTGTTGAGCAGCTTTATCGGAATAGGCCTCTTTGTGCCTTGAGATGGTTTCCCTGGCAAGGATCTCAAGGCTTGAACCGCCTATCCTTGAAACAGTGCCGGCAAAACACCGCTCAATTACGTCATTATTCAGCCCCAGCGCCTCAAATATCTGCGCGCCCCTGTAACTTTGCAGGGTGGATATGCCCATCTTGGATAATATTTTAAGTATGCCCTTATCAACGGCCTTTATATAGTGGCGCACCGCATGCTCAAGGTCCAAACCCAATTCCTGTTCTCTGATCAGGTAATTTACAGCGTCGAATGCAAGATATGGGTTTATGCAGTCCGCCCCGTATCCCAAAAGCAGCGCGAAATGATGCACCTCTCTCGGTTCTCCGCTTTCAACGATTATCCCTATCTGGTTGCGCAGGCTCTTTTTTATCAGATAATGGTGCACCGCGCCTATCGCAAGCAATGCAGGCAAGGCAGCATATTCATTGTTTACGCCGCGGTCGCTTAATATAATAAAGCTGTAACCGTCTTTGATCGCCGAATACGCCTCTTTGCACACAGCGTCTAGCTTCCCGATAAAATTTTTCTCATCCGGTTTAAATAAAGTGGAGATAGTTTTTGTCCTGAAGCCGTTTTCCTTTATATTTCTTATCTTTTCAAGCTCCTCATTCGTTAAAATGGGCTGCTTGACGGCCAGTTTATGGCAATGTTCCGACGTCTCATCCAGGATATTTTTGTCCGGGCCCAGATAAGTCTCAAGGCTCATGACAAGTTCTTCCCTTATAGGGTCTATCGCAGGATTCGTGACCTGCGCGAACAGCTGCTTGAAATAATTATAAAGAAGCTGCGGCCTCTGCGATAAAACCGCATGAGGCGTATCATTGCCCATGGACCCTATGGGCTCAACTGCCTTGTCAGCCATCGGCTTTATGATCACCTTAAGGTCTTCCCGCGTATAACCGAATGCCTTTAACTGTGTAAGGACATCTTCATGCCCATTAAAGCTGGTTTCCTCGGATTCTAATTTATCAAGCTCTACCGTGTATTTTTTAAGCCATGCGCCGTAGTCGCGGCGGGAGGCTATCTCGTCTTTTACCTGCGAGTCATCCACTATTCGGCCCAGCGAGGTATCTATGAAAAACATCCAAGGAATATCTTACCCGGCTCGAGCCGTCCGGAAGACTTGATATCCGCAGGGTTGATGTCGAGGACCCCGACTTCGGACGCCATGACGACGAAGCCGCCCTTGGTAATGATATAGCGTGCGGGGCGCAGGCCGTTCCTGTCCAGCACGGCGCCTACGCTTGTGCCGTCGGTAAAGACAACAGCAGCGGGCCCGTCCCAGGGCTCCATAAGGCAGGCATGGTACCTGTAAAAATTTTTTAATTTTTCAACCATGAATTTATCCTGGCCCCAGGCAGGCGGTATAAGCATCATCATGGCATGCGCCATGCTTCTGCCCGATAGGCAGAGGAGCTCAAACATGTTGTCCAGCGCTGCTGAATCGCTTCCGCCCGGCACAATGACCGGCAGGATGTTTTTAAGGTCTTTGCCGAAAAGATTGCTTTTCAGGATGCCCTCTCTTGCTGCCATCCAGTTAATGTTGCCGCGCAGCGTATTTATTTCCCCGTTATGCGCCAGGAACCTGAACGGCTGGGCAAGGTCCCAGGTCGGGAACGTATTGGTGCTGTAGCGCGAGTGCACCAGGCATATTGCGCTGGCGACGTCTTTTTCTTTAAGGTCCACAAAGAAGTTCTCTACCTGCGAAGGCATGAGAAGCCCTTTATACGAGACCGTGCGGCTTGACAGGTTTGTAATGTAGAAAAAGGATTTCTGCAAAAGACCTGATCTTTCCACGGCATTTTCAATTAATTTTCTGACGATATAAAGCTTTCTTTCAAGCCCCAGGCCGTCTTTATCCTGCAAAGCTTTTCCGCTGCCTATGAAAACCTGCTCGATCACAGGCTGGGTTTTCCTTGCCGTCCTTCCTATATCCCTGTTATCAACCGGCACCTTGCGCCAGCCCAAAAGTGCCAATCCTTGCTTTTTAATAACGGTTGAAAAAACGTTTTTACAGAACATGCGCTCGTCGTTATCAGTGGGCAGGAACACGATACCCGTGCCGTATTCGCCCTTGCCGGGCAGCTTTATTTTATTTTCAGCGCATACCCTGGCTAGGAACTCATGCGGGACCTGTATCAATACGCCTGCGCCGTCCCCGGTCTTCGGGTCAGCGCCGGTTGCCCCGCGGTGAGAAAGCCGCCTTAGCGCCTCAAGGCCCTGTCTTACTATTTCCTGCGAAGACCGGCCCTTTATGTCGCAGACAAACCCCACCCCGCACGCATCGTGCTCGAAGCGCGGATCGTATAAGCCCTGTTGAGGCGGAAAGTTTCTATAGCTCATGTTATTTTATAAACAGCATCTCCCTGTATTTCGGAAGGTCCCAGTGTTCGTCAGAGACCACCCGTTCCAGGTCGTCTGTATGCCTTCTTATATGTTCCATTAGCGGTTTAAGCTCCTCGAAATATATCTTTGCCCGCTCTTCATTATCAAGTTTTGCCGCCTTTTCAAGTAGCTTTATCATTTCCTTTACATTGCGCCTTACATAATAGATCTTTGAAACTACCTCGCTTAAATGTTCTTTTTGGTCCGCTGAGGCGGACGGGTCTATTTTTAATTCCGCTTCCTTTTTAAGTCTGGTAACTTTTTCCAGATTACCGGCCAAAAGGCTCTGGTACTCATAGCCGGCAGGGACTATGCTTGCGTTGACCATCTCACTGAGCGTATTGGCTTCTATGTCCAGGGTCAGGTTGTACATGTGTATCCATATGTGATAACGCGCAACGATCTCTTCCCTGGAAAATACCCTGTATTTTTCAAACAAGGCGATATTCTTTTCCTTTGTTAAGGCTTCCAGCGCCTCATACGTGGAGGCGATATTCGGCAGGCCCCTCTTTTTAGCCTCTTTTATCCACTCCGGCGCGTAATTGTTGCCCTCAAAACGGATATCTTTGGCATCCTTGGTTATCCGGCTGATCACCTGCAGCGCAGCCGCGTTAAAATCTTTTTTACCGGCCGCAGCTTTCTGTATCTGATGGGCCACATAATCCAGTGATTCGGCTATTATAGTGTTGATCACGGTTATTGGCGTAGAGATATTCTGCGAAGAACCGACCGCCCTGAACTCGAATTTTGCCCCGGTAAATGCGAACGTAGAGGTGCGGTTCCTGTCGGTAGAGTCCTTATTGAATTTAGGCAGCCTGCCTATACCGAGATCAATAATATCCTTTTTGGATATTTTTTTCTTGGACCCGTTTTCCAGCGTATTAAGGATGCCGGTAAGCTGGTCGCCCAGGAATACGCTCACGATGGCCGGAGGCGCTTCGTTTGCCCCGAGCCTGTGCTCGTTACCGGCGAGAGCAACGCTTGCGCGCAAAAGATCCGCGTGAAGATGCACAGCCCTTAATACCGCGGCAAGCACTGCCAAAAACTGAAGGTTATCTTCGGGTGTATCGCCGGGATTAAGAAGATTGTTTCCTTTATTATCGGCAAGCGACCAGTTTAAATGTTTGCCGCTGCCGTTTATACCTGCAAACGGTTT
>JAPLLL010000133.1:4461-5607 GCA_026387595.1 Candidatus Omnitrophota bacterium | reverse complement strand
CGGGCAGGCCCGGCTGAATACTTTGAGCCGCGGGTTTATGTTCTTTATTTCGTTTTCGTAAGCACGGCTGCGGATAGTGGCGGACGTCCCGATTATGCCTATGCGGCCGGTCCTGGTCGTCTTTGCCGCGGCCTGCGCACCCGGCGTGATAACGCCGACCGCCGGGACCTTGAAATTGCTTTTCAGGAGCGGGATACTATAGCTGGAAGAGGTGTTGCAGGCCACCACGATAAGCTTAACCTTAAAACGCAAAAGGAACAGCGCGTTCTCTATGGAAAATTTCATAACAGTGGACGGCGATTTTGTGCCGTACGGCACCCTTGCGGTATCCCCGAAATATACGATATCCTCGGCCGGCAGGACCCTTATGATCTCCTTGACCGCCGTAAGCCCGCCTATACCCGAATCAAAAATGCCTATCGGCCTGTTGTCCATCAGTCCGTAAACCCGTTTGAACCCTCAAATTTATTTTTATAATCCATGATGCCGCCTGCGACCTGCGCGGCCACTTTACTTCTGTAATCGCTCCAGCCCAGTTTTGAACATTCGCCTGAATTCGTTATGTAGCCGACCTCTACCAGGACCGCCGGCACCCTGACGCCCTTCAATACATAAAATCTTGCGTTTTTCAAACCGTGCCTGTGCCCGCCCATCCGGGCTATTATGCAATCTGCCAGCTCGATTGAATTGCGGCGGTCCTCGCTCAGCTCAAGGTCCCATAAGGTCGCCTTGAGGTCGTCGCTGCTCTTGGAAAATTTTTCCGCCCTTGCGGTATCGTCTATCGCCTCGGAAAGATAATATACCTCTATGCCCTTAAGCCTGTGCGCCACGGAGGCATTGGCGTGTATGCTTACGAACAGGTCCGCGTCCGCATTGTCCGCAACGTCCACCCGTTCCTGTAATTCGAGGAATTTATCCGTATTGCGCGTCATCGTTACCTCAAGGCCCTGCGTCTCCAGCAGGTCCTTCACTTTTTGCGCGATATCCAGGGTGATATATCTTTCCTTTATGCCGTCCCTGCCGATCGCGCCGGGGTCCTTTCCGCCGTGGCCCGCGTCAATGACGATGCGGCGTATCCTGTAATACCCGGACGGCTTGCGGATGATCTCTTTGGCGGACGGCGTTGCGGCAAAAAACCTGCCGAAG
>JAPLLL010000133.1:0-4406 GCA_026387595.1 Candidatus Omnitrophota bacterium | reverse complement strand
TATCCTTTAAAAAATCTTCCGGCACGCAGACTGCGCCGTCCTTAAACAGGACCGGCCTTTCCTGCGTGATTATCGCGCCGTTTGCGTAAACGCGGTATTCCCCTACTCGGAACCTCAGGTTGGAATTGTTCTTGGACAGGTCAATTATCTTTGATACGGGGTCCCAGCGCCATTCGGCGCCGTATGCGTTGCATACCGAAATAAGCGGTATGTAATAAGCGCCGCGGATATTATACTCGGGGGCGTCTATTGCCTGCTGGGGGCCCTTCACCATGAAGGCAAGGGCGGGCAAAGCAACGGCATTCAAAAAAACAAAAAATAATAAGGCTGTTTTACTTATCCGCAATTACGCCTACCAGTAGAGTTTTTTAAATTGCTTGGAGTAGCGCTTTATCCATTCCTGCGACGCCTCTTCTAGGGATACATCCCTGCCGAGCTGCACGCAGCGCAGATCCCTGAATTCGCTTATAAGATACAACTGTTCTATGAGCTTGGCCTTGAAGGCGTCGCTCACCTTAAAAAAACGCACACCCACGTTAAATAGCCGCGTTTCAAGGTCTTTTTCGCAGCGTATCACCCTGGCCTTTACGTTAAAGGTCTTGTCCTGGAACGGTATTTTTAGAAAGATTTCCGAATTCTGGTGAACGGGATGCCTTGCGGAAAACAGGAGCCCGCCCACGCTTACGTTTAACGACCTGGAACTCTCTTCTTTGTGGTTGTTCTGTTCGCTTTTCAGAATGCGGTAACTAAGCGGGAAACACATGGGGTGCCGTATAAAATGCCTGCGCTCCAGCAGCTGAAGCGCGGTTGTTTCTTTTTGGTTTTCTGATTTCAATGCTTTTCCGTTCGGCGCCATTTTGACCTCGTCTTTATGATACGATTATATTATATAACATATTTCATATTATTCAAGGGATCCTTTAATGCATCGCGTGGTAAGAGTATATCATACTTGAGGCGGATTTTCAATAGAAATTATCTAACTTTTTTATAATTAACTACCTAGTGCTGGGCCATTATGTCTTCTGCTTTTATCGCCGGGTGGCGATAGCGCTTTTTGCCTGCGGTGCTTTTCTTGTATTCGATCGCCGCAACAGGGCACCATTGAAGGCACGCAAGGCACTGCTCGCAATGGTCAAACCAGTGAGGTTTTTTATTTTTCATCTCTATATTGGCTACAGGACAGACCTTTTCGCACAATCCGCATGAGGTGCATTTTTCGTTTACCCAGAAGCCCCTGGCGCCTTTTCGTACCTGCGAAGCCCCCAGCCTGTATGCCAGAAGATAGATCAACAGGCTCGGCAAAAGCGCCCCTTCTTCCAAAATACCCGTCTTCTTTTGCCTTACGGCATCCGTGATCTCTTTTATCCTTATTTTTTCCTTATCAAATATGTGGTTCTGTTTTTCTTCGGGGATCGCTTCGTAAAGCGGCGTGTAATTCCCGGGCATGCGTACCGCGAATCCGGAGTCGAACGCGATTCCGCGCTTTGAGAGCATTTGTTTTGCAAGGTTGAGCGCCCGACCCATGAGCCCTCCGTAGGTAGCCACGCAGAAAATATATGCGTCCTTTTTCGGGCGGACTACCTTTAAAAAATCCGCTACGATCAGCGGCAGGCCGAACATGTAAACAGGAAATACTATGCCCACAACGTCATACGGCAGCTCGGCGGTATTTTTTAATGTCTTAGTTATTGGGATAACATCCGCGCCCCCCAGCTCTTTTGCCAGGTCGCGCGCCACTTTAAGCGAATTCCCTGTCGCGGAAAAATAATATATCCCCGTATTCATGTCCGTGGCCGTCCTTTCCGTGTCTTAAGTTTTTGGCGCCAGGGGCTTTTGCGTGTAAGGCTCGCCGTCGCGCGTTGTCTCTTCCGAAAGTTCCTTAAGATGCGTCACCCTTAACCCTTCAGGCGTAGTATTAAACATGGCCTCCCACTTGCCCGCCATGCGATACTGGTGCCCGGCATCGCTATAAAGCGTATACTCATGGGTTTCCGTATACGTCACCGTTGTGATATCGCCGGAAGGCTTGACCGATTCCACCTTGAATTCGGAACGCATGGTGTCCATGTCCGCAAACTGTTCGCGCGCATTTGCCTTCCATTCCTCAAGGGACACCAGGGTCCCGTCCTTATACTCTATCGAGGCCTGGGGTATCGCGTTCGCGCCTATGCTGTCGATATCTTTCCTGTCAAACGCCGCTGCCGTGTCGTTAAAAATGGTCTGTACCTTTTGTTTCAGGGCCTCCTTGTCGCTGTCATTCAATGTCTTAATTATCTGCCTTGCCGCCAGCCCTATCCCGATAAAGGCATTGGCTGTCCCCTGTATGACAAAAACCCCGATAACAAAAATTACGACCGCGACCAAAATTTTTCTACGCATTTTTCCCCTCTCCTTTGTTTTTTAACCGCCCCGCGATCCGGTATCCGGCCACAACAATAACAACGGCGCTGAAGAGCACGAAATTCACGATATTGTATGTCTTCCATACTATGTCCGAGGAATTGAATCCGGACGGCGCCATTAACACAATGCACACCCATACCCCGAATGCCCACCAAACGCTTATATCATCGGAGGATTTACGCTTTATGATCCTTGCGATAAGCGGGATGTTCCAAAACGGAAGCACTATTGCCGCGATAAGCGCTATTCTTTGCATTTAATCTGCCCCTGTCTTGCTTAGGCGCTGCTTTGCCCGTTGCAGTTTTTTCAGGTAGTCGTCTTTTTTGAATGCCGACGACCAGCCTCTCATGATGGCCCAGCCCCCGAAACGGGCCATGCGGTTGCGCCACTGCCTGTACCACCTTCTCCATCCTAATTTTATATTATGTAAAAAGAAGATCATTGCAGGGAAAGAAAATACGCTTAAGATCAGCATGAACAAATATTGGAACCGGTAAAACCTGCCCATTATCTTTTTTACCGAGGCCTGCATCTCTTCAGCGGTCATGGGCGCGTCGGGTTCAAAAAGCGGGAAATTACCGTCATAATACTCCCAACCGACCTCCTCGACTGGATAAACCCTGTTCTGCTTGTTGAGCCTGTTCCTCAATTCCGTGCCGGATAACGGGCCCGGCATCAGGACCTGGATAGTGTCCAGCTTGGCCTTCCCGATAAACGTCCTGAAGCGCTTCACGCGCTCTTCTGCGGACATCCTGAAGTTGATGCCCTCGGGCATGGGATAGCCGAAAATGAACATCCCATGTATGAGGAACCCGGCCTTATGGAATTTTCCTGTAAGGTCCAGCATCTGTTCCGGCCTGATGTGCTTGTTCATCGCCTTTAATTCTTCTTCTATAGGCGATTCATAACCGATGGCCACCATGTCAATGCTTGCCTGGCGCATGGCGGTAAGAAGTTCCGTATCCCCGGCCTTGTCCAGCCTTATCTGGACCGCCAGGCCCAGCCTTTTTCTTACGGCCTTCTGGTAGTCTCTTAGCATGTTGCAGAATCTTATTGTCTCTTCGCGCTGCTGGCCGAAAAGATCGTCGACAATAAAAAAATACGTAGCGTCCCTTGTCTCCACGAGATAGCTTATTTGTTCAAGCAGCCGTTCCGGCGTGGCATATCTCGGCTTGCCTTTTACGGTGCAGAATTCGCAGTCCATGCCGCAGCCCCGGATCCTTGCGACCGGATAAAGGCTCATATTGGCGTACCGCACCAGTGAAAAGTCCGGTATGGGCAGCCTGTCAAAATCCACCTGCATCTCTCTGGGCGGGGTATAAAACGGCGTGCCGTCCTTCAGATAGGCAAGACCTTTTATCTGGCTGACATCTTTCTTGTATTCTATGGCCCACAAGAGTTCCTTGATGGCCTCTTCGCCTTCGCCTATCACGACATGATCGATGCCGCCGGACAGGGCCTCAGGGATGGTCTCTTCGACGAAATGCTGGCCGCCGGCAATAGTGACGACTCCCTTATTTTTATAAAAACGCGCCAGTTTGTAAAGCCTGGGTATTGTGCTCGTGAGCCCGCCGTAAAAGCCTACAACATCCGCAGGCCTCAGCCTTTGCAGGAATTCGTGGTCTGCCCCGCCTTCATCGCTTACAGGGCCGTGCCTGCGCAGGTTGTTTTCGTCTATGACCTCGACATCCCACCTTTCCATTTCGTGCACTGCGGTGGCCACGCACACCGGCCCCAGCGCAGTGGTGCCCCTGGCAACATGGGAATAGATATTAAATGCCGGAAAGGCGGGGATTATTACCCTTAATCTGTATCTTTTTTTTGACGCGTCAGGCATGATCCGGTTTATTTACAACGCGAATTTCTGCGTTTCTTCCTTTTTGCTTTTTGAAAATCTGTTCTTTGTGTTGTCCAGGGTCTGCTGCAACGAGGTGAATATCTTTTCCACCTCTTCTGGCGCGTATTCATACCCTGAAGAAGACAGGTTCCCTATCAGCTCT
>JAPLLL010000053.1 GCA_026387595.1 Candidatus Omnitrophota bacterium | reverse complement strand
GCTTTTGCGAAGGAGAATAAATATCAGCCCAGCAAATCGCCGGCATTAAGTTTGTGCCCCATTAAGAATTCTTTAGATCCCATCGGCTTTGAGCCTTCAAGCTGCAATCGCTGTATTGCCAAGCATCCTTTTTTAGCCTTTACGATTATGCCTGCAGGGCTGCTAACGTCAATTACCTCGCCCGGCTCAGCATCTTCAGCCTTACAATCCGCGGCCTGCGCCTGCAGGATCTTTAATATTTTAGGGCCGAGTCTTGTAAATGCGGACGGCCATGGCGTAAGGCCCCTTACTCTGTTATTTAGTTCCGCCGCATCGGCTTTCCAATCAAGCAACCCGTTTTCCTTTTTAAGTTTGGGCGCAAAACTGGCTATATCCTCGTCCTGTCTTTTAAAAACCGCCTTCCCGCCTTCTATCAGGTCAAGACACTCTATTAACGCATCCGCGCCTATTGCGCTCAGCCTTTCGGAAACAACAGCCGCGTTTTCTTTATCGTTGATATCCGCAGTTTTTGAAAGAATAATATCCCCGGCGTCCATTTTTTCATTGAGCCTGAAAACCGTAACGCCGGTTGTTTTTTCGCCGTTGATCACGGCACAGTTAACGGGGGCTGCGCCCCTGTATTTCGGAAGAAGTGATGCGTGAAGGTTCACGGCAAATTTATTCGGGATACCCAGGGCTTCTTCGCTCAATAATTGCCCGAACGCGACAACGACGAATATATCCGCATCCGGCTTTTTAAGCTTTCCTACGGAATCTTGCGAAGAAATATCCGCCGCTTGAAAAACCGGGATACCCAGGCTGTCCGCGATCTCTTTTATCGCAGGCGGTTTCAGCTTCAGGAACCTGCCCTTTCGCCTGTCAGGCTGGGTTACTGCCAAAAGAATTTCATGACGGGATCCCGCGATCTTCTTAAGGCTGGGGATCGCGAAAGTTGATGTTCCGAAAAATATGATTTTCATGGCCTAATACCATTTCCCGACACAGCTTATACCCATCTTCTTCCCGTATTGCCGTATAAGTGCTTTTCTTTTAAAAAAGCCGACCCTGTCGATAAACAATAACCCGTTCAAATGATCGGTCTCGTGTAAGATTATCCTTGCCAAAAGGTCTTCGGCCTCAAATGATATTTCTTTGCCGTCCAGGTCACGGCCGATTACGCCTATTCTGCTGAACCTCGAAACCTCTGCCGTTATCGTAGGCACGCTGAGGCAGCCTTCGCAATCTTTCACCCTTTTGCCTTTCTTATAAATTATTTCCGGGTTAATTATGGGGAGCTCGTCGTCCTTTTGTCCGGTGGGGTTGCATACGATGATCCGTCTTGATACGCCCACCTGCGGGGCCGCAAGGCCTACACCGTTCGCGAAATACATCGTTTCGAGCATATCGCGGACCAGCAGCCGGTCCTCGTCCGTAACGGTTGCGATTTTTTTCGCGGTTTCTTTCAGGATAGTATCCGGGAACCTTTTTATCTCGAGTATTGCCATTTTTGATCCTCAGGCGCTGATCGGGTCAACGTCGACTACCATAAATGCGCCCTTGCCCTTTTTAAATTCTGCAACAATGGGCCTTAGTTGTAAACCCAGCTCTTTCTGCTGTGAAATTACTCTATACGACCTTTATGCCGTTCACAGACCTCAGCCGTTTCGCAAGGTCTTCGGCCGCCTGTCTTGCCTTATCCGATTTCGCCGCCCTGAAGGTAAATTTTGTCAGCCTGTAATACGGCGGGAACCCGAGAAGCCGCCGCGTTTTTATTTCCCTGCCATAAAAACCTTCATAATCGTGCATGCTTGCGGATAGGATCGCGTAGTGTTTAGGCGCGTAAGTCTGGACAATTACCCCAGAGGGCTCATCACCCCTTCCTGCCCTTCCTGCAACCTGGGTTAAAAGGTCAAATGTGCGCTCTGACGCCCTGAAATCCGGCACATTCAGGGACGTGTCCGCCATAACAACGCCTACAAGCGTGACCTGCGGGTAATCCAGGCCTTTTGCTATCATCTGCGTGCCGATCAGGATATCCGTCTTGCCGTCCCTGAAATCATCGAGTATGGTTTCGTGCGAGCCGCGCCTTGATGTCGCGTCCGTATCCATCCTTGCGATCCTGGCCTGCGGAAAAATGCGGTGCAGCTCGGACTCCACCTTTTGCGTGCCGAGGCCGAAAAATTTCATATACGCGCTTTCGCATGACGGGCATATCTTCGGGACATCGACTTTTTTATTGCAGTAATGGCAGGTGAGCTTTCCGAGGTCGGCATGGTATACGAGGACAGATTCGCACTTTTTGCATTTCATTACAAACCCGCATCTTTTGCAGTCAAGGTGCGTGGAAAAGCCCCTCCTGTTAAGAAATAATATGACCTGCTTTTTTTTGGTAATCGCCTTATTTATCTCCTCCTGCAGGAGGAGCGAAAACGCCACGACTTTTTTCCGCCTGGATATCTCTCTTTTCATGTCAACTATCCTGACCTTGGGCAGCTGTCTCTTAAGTATCCTTTCGGTGAGCCGTATAAGTTTGTAATTGCCCTGGACAGCGTTGTAATAAGACTCCATGGACGGCGTTGCGCTGCCCAATATGACAGGGGCATTGTTAAGCCCGGCCCGTTTTATTGCAACGTCCCTTGCGTGGTAGCGGGGCGAATCCTCCTGCTTGTAGGAGGTTTCATGCTCTTCGTCGAGTATAAAAAGCCCGGGATTTTTTACGGGCGCGAAAAGCGCGGAACGCGGCCCTATCACCACGCGCGCGCTGCCCTCTTTTGCCCTTTGCCATTCCCGGAAACGCATGCCTTCGGACAACCGTGAGTGTATGACAGAGACCTGGTCCCCGAAACGCGATTTAAATCTTTCTGTAGCCTGGGGCGTAAGCGATATTTCGGGCACAAGCACAATGCTGGATTTGCCCTGTTTAAGCGCGAAGCTTATCGCCTGCAGATATACCTCGGTCTTTCCGCTTGCGGTTATGCCGAATAAAAGGAATGTTTCATGCAACGATTTCTCAAGAGCTTCTAAGATCGGCTGCAACGCGTCTTTTTGCTGGCTGACCAGTTTTAGATCGAAACTCGGTTCGTATATTTTTTCCTCGCGGCCCTTGCGCTGTAACATCTCTGTTCTTCCCTTGCGGATCCCTGCGGGTAAGGCGTTTTCAATAGCCTCACCCCAGGAGCAGAAATAATATCCGGATATCCAGCGTGTCAGCGCAAGCATTTCCTCGCCCAGGACCGGTTCGTCGTCTATTACCCCTTCTATATCTTTAATGCCTGTAATATCGGAAACCTGGGCAAATCCTACGATATATCCAACGACCCGCTTTGGTCCGAACGGCACCCACACACGCTTGCCTACAGTAGCCTGTGTTTCCAGCCGCGCGGGAATGGAATAATGGAATGTCTTGTCTATGGGAAGGCCTACGGCGATCTCAGCGAACATTTTCAGTCGATCTCATTTTTTATCTTCTTTAAATCTTCCCAGACCAGGCGTTTGCTGGACGGATTGCGCAGCATATAAGCGGGATGGAAAGTGGGCATCACCTTTACCCCGTCGGCTAAATCGATCCCCCGGAATTTTCCGCGAAGCGCTGATATCGGCTCATCGGTCTTCAGCAAGAACTGGGCCGCGAATTTACCAAGGGCGCATACAACCTTCGGATTTATTATTTTCACCTGTTCGGCTATAAAGGCGCAACAGGCCGATATCTCATCCGGCTGCGGCGGCCTGTTGTTGGGAGGCCGGCATTTTAATATATTAGCGATATACACATCTTCGCGCCTCAGCCCCATAGCCTCGATCATTTTAGTGAGAAGCTGGCCTGCCCTGCCTACGAACGGTTCGCCCTTTAAATCCTCGTCCTCTCCGGGCGCCTCCCCTATGAACATAAGTTTTGCGGACGGAGTTCCTACGCCAAAAACAAGATTTGTCCTTCTCTTATTAAGCTGACACCCCTTGCAGGCTTCAGCGGATTTTTTAAGCGCTTCCAGGCGCACGTCCTTTGTCTGACCGGTTTCGCTTTTGGCCGACTCGCGGAACAGCGCTTCAACGCCTGCCATTTTATCTGTTTCAAGATACGCCTTTGCGGAATTAATTGCCTTGGCAAACCCGTCCATTCGCAGCCTCCGTAACAGCCCTTGCAATATTAAGCGCTGAATTTTGCACCCTGATACTTTTGATATTTTCGCGCATTTCAAACAACAGGCTGGTTTCTTTTTGGTTTGAATATATGTTTTGAATTATTTTTTTTATCTGGCGCGGCCTTTTCAATTTCAGCGCGGCCTTATGCTTAAGAAGCAACTTGGCGTTGCGGGTTTCCTGGCCGGGGATAGGGGCGGTTATGATAAGAGGCAGCCCCTTTGCAATGGCCTCCGAGCATATAAGGCCGCCTGTTTTTGTCACGATCACATCCGATACAGACATCAGCTCATCCATGTAGTCGATAAAGCCGAAGGTTTTGACTGTAGCCGTAAGCTGTAGGTTATCCCGATAACGGGATCCCGCTGATGCGGGATAAGCTGTAAGCTTATTGATTTGGTCTCGCAATTTTTCGTTGTGGCCGCAGACGACCAGGATTTGTATAGGCATATTCATCCTGATCAGGGACTTGACAAGCGCAAGTATCGGTCCTACGCCGAACCCGCCGCTTGTGACAAAAACGGTAAACAGGCCTTTAGCAAGGCCGAGTGAGTCCTGGATCGCTTCCCTGTTTTTTACGAGTTCGAATTTGGGGCTTATGGGCATCCCGAAAATCCGTATCCTGTCCGGCGTAAAACGCCATTTCTTGGTCAGGTCAATCTTGGTTTCTTCGAACCCTACGTAAAAACAGTCCGTGTTCTCGGCGAACCAGAAAGAATGCATCCTGAAATCGGTCACGCAGGTTATCAGTTTTGATCTTATTTTGTTTTTGCGTTTAAGCTCCGCTGCCACTTCGCTTGCCAGAAAATGCGTGGCCACGATCACATCCGGTTGCGATTCCGTAAGAAATTTCTCAAGGGTCCGGCCGTGGACAGTGTTAACAATGCGGCGCACAAGTTTCAGAAGCGGATAAAACCATTTTGCGTCCAGCCAGTAATAGAAAAACCCCCATATGGTGGGAATATACGTGACCATGAACAGGTAAATTGCCGGGTAAGATGACTTAAAAAAGTTGTCCGTATGCTCGAGCGCGTCTATTAATTCTATTTGCGTATCTTTGGGTGCCAGTTCATTAAACGCGGTTTTAATCGCAACCGCGGCCATTTTGTGGCCCTCGCCTGCTGTCGCATAGATTATAAATATTTTTTTCATATTGCTTGCAACCATTCGTTGCGGTCGTTACTCAGTGTAGTTATAACCACTCCTACGGGGACAGTTTGCTGCGGCCTCCCGGCAAACTATCCCGACTGTGAATTTCTTCTACTGCCTCAAATAAGTCTCTCTTAATGATATCCGGTTTGATCTCCCAACCTTCAACTTCTTGCCCACTTTTTATCTTTCCGCTTAAGACAAGGATGGTTTTACAGCCTATGGCCCTGCCTGCCTCTATATCCCGTTTAGTATCTCCTATAAAATAGATTTTGCTGAAATCTATATTAAGCCCCTTTGCGGCCGTCTTGAATAAACCGGCTTTTGGTTTTCTGCAATCGCAGTTGTCTTCGCTTGTGTGCGTGCAGTACTGGACCGAATAAAGTTCTCCGCCTGCCGCTTCAACGGCCCTGATCATGTTCTCCGTTATTTTTGAAAGTATTTCTCTTGTATAGATGCCCTTGCCGACCCCGGCCTGGTTTGAGACCACCGCAACAAGGTAGCCTTTTTTCTTAAGGCTTTTTAGCGCTTCCAGCGAACCCGGCAAAAAATGAAAGTCCTCCCATGAGGTAACATACAAACTACCTCCCGGATCTTTATTTATAACGCCGTCCCGGTCCAAAAATATGAATTTCATCATTGCCTCGTGTAAGGTGACAGACACTCTCAAGTATCGGTCTATCGTGTAGTGTCAGTCACCTTTAATTTGTAAATCTATATCGTAGCAGCGTCCAGACAGCGCCAAAACCGTGCCACCAGTGTATCTTTTTGCCTTCGTCATATGTCCGGCCGTAATAGGAAATGGGCATTTCATAGATCCTCAGTTTCCTTTTCAGCAATTTTGCGGTCAATTCCGGCTCTACCTCAAAGCCTGCGGAATTAATTGTCAGATCTTTAAGCAGCGCCGCGCTGAACATCTTATAGCAGGTTTCTATATCCGTAAGGGTGGTATTGTATAAAATATTTGCGCATAAAGTTATGAAGTTGTTCCCGAACCTGTGCCAGAACATATACGCGCGCTGGGGTTTCGCAAAAGTGAGCCGGGAACCGTAAACAACATCTGCCTTGCCCTTCTGTATCGGCGCTATGAGTTCTTTAAATTCCTCCGGTTCGTATTCCAGGTCCGCATCCTGGATAACAACTACATCGCCTGTCACAACCTTAAAACCGGTGCTTAGCGCGCCGCCCTTTCCCTTATTTCTCTCGTGCAGGATAACCTTTATTTTCGGATTCGAGCCAAGCGGCTTTAGAATATCTCTTGTACCGTCAGTAGAGCCGTCGTCCACTATTATAAGCTCTTTTACAATATCTACGCTCAGCACCTTTGCAACGACTTCCTGTATGGTATCTTTTTCATTATAAACCGGCATTACCACCGACAGTGAAAGTTGTTTCATCTTGCCTCCGATTTTCCCTAATTTTACTTAATCTGAAAATCATCCCGAGCTTCCCTAGTTTTGCTACTCTGAAGCGAGAGACAATTTTTCCCTAATTCTACTTGTTGTTTGGCACCGAGGGACTTTTTTAGCTCCCAATATCTGGCATAACTCATTATCTGGTATAATCCCGCAAAAATCGCGACCATAAACCCGACAAACCCGTCTTTATATCCTTTTTTAAGGACAAACGTCTTGAAGAAACGGCCTATGGCCTTTTGGCAGGCAAAGCCGAAACTCATGTTTCTTTTATCGTCAACCCACTTTTTGCCCTCCTGCTGCGTCTGCCAGTTCAGGCTCTGGAGAAAATGGCCGAAATCCGGATACCCCTTATGGATTATATCCGATTTTAGGCAACTCCACTTGCCGTCCAGGTGCGCGCGCGGGTGCACTCCGACTTCCTCATATTTGAATTTATCCCGCTTAAAAAGGCGCAATTTCCCCGCAGGATACCAGCCACCGTACCGCACCCAATGACCCCCGATATAATTTCTGAGCGGTATCGCGAATCCGCTGAAAGGCGTGCCTGTCTCAAGCAGCTTCTTTATCTCTTCGCCAAGTTCGGGCGTTACGCTTTCGTCCGCGTCAAGGCTCAATACCCATTCATTCCTTGCCTTTTGATAAGCCCAGTTCCTGTGAATACCTTCAACATCCATCCTGCGCTCGAATATTTTATCCGTAAATCTTTTAGCGATCTCGACTGTCCTGTCCTGGCTGAAATCATCCACAACGATCGCCTCATCCGCCCACTGCACGCTGCCGAGGCAGTCGGCAATATTTTTTTCCTCGTTCTTTGTTATAACAACAACTGATAAAGGAACTTTTGCGCCCATTTATTATCCTTTCTTCGATTCTTCTTTCATTTTAATAAGACCTTCTTTAAGTGGAAGGGTGCTGAACCCGAGCTCGCGCTTTAATTTGTCTATTTTAAACCCGCCCCTAAGCGGCCTTTTTGCAAGCTGCCGGCCTTTGGTTGATCCTATTTCCTTGATAAGGCCGGCATCGAGGCCGAATACATCTGCTATATCTTTTGAAAATTGGACCCTGTTTATAAAATCAGGGCCAGCTACATTAAAAATTCCTTCCTTTTTATTTGAAAATAATTTTAGGGAAATTTCTGAAAGGTCTTCCGAATAGGTCGGCGTACCGTATTGGTCGCGGAATGACGTAAAATTTTTATCGGCTTTAAGGGACGTTAACACCTGCATCGCAAAATTATTGCCGTTTTTTTCATAACCATATATGCTGCACGGCCTGATTATGAGGAATGAGCCTTTGAGCTCTTTTTGTATTACCCGTTCCGCTTCTAACTTGGTCCTGCCGTAAAAGTTTATCGGGTTTGGCTTGTCGGTTTCAGAATACGGTCCGGCCTTTCCGTCAAATATATAGTCCGTCGAATAATATAAAACAAATGCGCCGGCTTTTTTTGACAGCACGGCAACATTTTTTATGCCTTCGACATTGACACGCCAGGCCAGGTCCTGATTCTGTTCGGAAAAATCAACCGCTGTGATCGAACCGGGTATTATAACCGCTTCGGGCTTAATACGGCCGAATACGTCCTTTATCTCTGCCTTTTGCGACATGTCAAGATGGATAAGACCCTCCGCGGCGCGCGTACTATATGTGCCGCACACCTCGTTACCATTGGAAAAATCTTTCATCAGCTCTTTTCCCAAAAGCCCCGATGCGCCTATAATCAATATTTTCATGCCTTGCCCCTTTTTATATACGCTAAAATTTCTTCCACCCTTTTATCATAGGTAAACCGCTCTTTGGCAAGTTCCCATCCGGCCCGGGCTATGGCCCTGCGCTCGCCTTCATGCCCCAGATAATATTCCAAAAGCTCAAAAAGCTCTTTTGGATTTTTGTATAAAACAAGATTTTTACGGTCTTCAAATAGTTGAGCAAAACCTTTGTCCTCCAGAAAATTAGTAAGAAGCATTGCGCCGGACATAAGCGCCTCAAACATCCTCATGTTTATATCATTTTTTATCGAGTAGTTAAACACGATTTTCGAGCGACTGTATATTTCGTTTATCTTACTGGATGGGGCATTGCCTATAAAAGAATTAGGGTACCTTTCGCGCAATTCCTGAAGAAAAAATTTCCTGGGTACGCTCCCGTCGTTTCCTACAAAACCTATATCAAGATCCCGGGCTATGCCTAAATCCTTGTGGAATTCCAGATCAGCCGCGTGCGGAAGCCATGCCACCTTCTCAGGAAACTTTCGTTTAAGCGCCTGGCAGCCATCGTACTGAGCGCAAAAAACCATGTCATACAAAGGGACAACCTTGCTGATTTTTCGAAATGGCTTTTTCAGATGGACGTCGCTGGCGTAAAAAATGCCGGGTTTCAATTTTGCATGCGGGATGTCAAATTTATAGTCGCCGTCGTCCACGCGAAAATATAAATCATACTCGGGTTTTATACATACCGAATCCTTTAGCCAGAAATGCTCAACCGTGTGTCCGGCCCTTTCCAGGGCTCGCTTATAATACTCACCCAAAACGTCTTCTCTGAACTTGTCGTATATAACAGCAATCTTCATTTTAATTCGTAACCTGAATCAGTTTCAACCAACAACTTAACGGTTGCGTATGATTTTTTTGCGTAATCCCGCGTTCGCTCTTTGCTGACAATAACCGTATCCAGATTTCCTAAAAACTGGTGCCATAGTATATAGCAGAAAAGATAGATGCCGAAAAAATACCGCGGAACCGCTGATATCCGGTATGCCGCGTTGGGCCTTGTTATGACGGCTAGAACCTCCGGAGCAGCGTACCCCTTTATAATTATATCTACCGGAATGTTTTGCCGCGCAAGCATAATTGATGCCTCGCGCATTCCCTTCCAGCCAGTTTCGACCGCAAATATCACTTTTTTTGCCGCCACCCCTATGCCCCTCCGATTTCGTCGCCTAAGAAATTATCTATCGCGGCGGATATCTCGCTGACCTCAATGTCGGTAAGGCAATCCGCGTACCTGCATTCCTTTAGTTTAAACTTTTCATAACAGGGTTGGCAGGCAAGATCCCTTCTTATGACAAGATTATTTTCGCCCGCGGGATACGGGCCGTAGACCAGCGGATCCACCGGCCCGAATATTGAAATAGTCCTTGTGCCCTGGCTGACCGCTAAGTGCAGCGGACCGCCGTCATTACATATCACAAGGTTGCACCGTTTAAGCAGCGCGGCGAGCTGCGAAAGCGTGGTTTTTGCGCAGGCCATTATCGGAGGCTCCTTTATGAGGCTCGCGACCTGGCTGCACAGCGTAACTTCAGCCGCATCCCCGAATAAAATGATCCTTGCCTTAAATTTCTCCCTGATCTCATTTGCAAGCCTTGCAAACCTCTGCGGCGGCCATTGTTTTCTGTAAGCGGTTGTCCCCCAGCTTGCCCCGCCGCCCGGGATAATGCCGACCAGGATATCGGTTTCCGCTACGCCGTTCTTTCGCACGTACTCTTCGGCCCAGGCCGTATCTTCTTTCGAAACCGGAAATTCCAGATTTCTAGGTTTGGGTTCTATGCCTATCAGTTTCAGAAGCTCCAAATAATAATCCGCGATATGCATCTTATCATAGCCGTCTATGTCTATCTTGCGCGTAAGAAAAATACCGCGATTTTTATAGTTATGGCAATCTTTTTCGTCGTATCGCGGCCAGCAGCTTAATAAACTGCCTCACGCACAGGACTTTCGATGTCTTCCACAGCTTGCGGAACCTGTCCTTTTCGTAGACAAATACTTTGTCCACGTTCGGATTTTTTAAAACTATATCTTTTGCCTTCAGGTTAGACACAAAACCGATATAGCAATCCGGCAGCGTCTCCTTTAAATTGGCTATAAGGGGCGTTGTGAATAATACATCGCCTATTCCAAACGGATTAATTATTAAAATACGCATTTTTTATCGCGGCAAAAACCTCTTGGGGCAAAATATCTTCCACCCTGTCTTTTTTAAGGACTACGTGGTCTTTCCCGTAGGGCTTCCATCTTTTTGGATTACTGCCAGGGTCCCTTCCACCGAAAAGCACAACCGCCCGCGTACCCACTGCCGCAGCTATGTGGACAGGGCCGCTGTCGCTTGACACAAGAAAGGCGCATTTTTTCAGCACAGCACCCAGTTCCTTCAGACTTAGCTTTCCCGCCAGATCAACGGGCTTGTTTTCCATCATTGAAGCCACTTTTCTTGCAAAATCAGCCTCCTGGGGTCCGCTCACTATGACCATATTATACCCTTTTTTCGCAAGCATATTCCCCAATCTGGCGAAATTCTCCCTAGGCCATTGTTTCTTCGGATTGCTGGTGCACGGATGTATCGCCGCAAACGGGCCGCGGCCCTCCAGGAATTTATCAGGCTCCTTTATTACAAAAACAGGCTGCTTTTCTTTCGGCTCTATGCCGAGCGCCCTGGCCAGGTCCAGATTATATTCCACCTCGTGCTTTTCCGCAAGGTATTTGGTGTCCTCTACTTTATGCGTCAACAGAAAACCCCATTTTCTGTCAAACCCGACCCTTACCGGGATCCCCGCAAGAAAGACAGCAAGATGATAGTCCCTTTTGGGGTTTATAATAACCGCCATATCAAATTTCTTCGGTTTGATCATTTTTTTAAGCCGCAGCGCGGCTGCAAACCCTTCTTCGGTTTCAGTGTGTTCAAGGATCTCCGAAACATAAGGGTTGCCCTCAAACAACTCACGGACTTGTGGCTTTACCAGCACGCTTATTTCAGCATCCGGAAATTTTTCTTTTAACGCGGTAATAACCGGCGTGCTGAGCAGCACCTCGCCTATCCTGTCCGTTCGTATAACCAGAATTTTTTTTATCGCCGCCATCTGTTTTTTATCTCTGGAATCCTTCTTTTACAAAAACTATTTCTTAAAGACCTAATTTTTTAAGACGTTTCTTCCATTTCTTTCTTGCGGTTATCCAAAAACCATACCATGGCCCATATAGATCATACAGGTCCTTTCCGCCTTTCTTACCTAAATACTGCCATGGTTTCCAGCCTTTCGACCATTCCAGGATCTGTTCTTTTGTATATTTCTGGTCAAATATTTGCACTTGGCCTTTATTAAATTTTAAACTGCCGCACGCCTGTAATTTGGCAAAGTTCGTTTTTGAGGCAAACTCATTGCCGCGCCGGTTGGAAAAGGAAGGCAAGGGCAGGGCGGCGCTGCAGCAAAAACAATAGCGCTTGATTTGATCTTCAAAATCTTTGGGTGCTTTTTTCCACCAATCCTTTTCAAGGGGATATCCACCAGGTCCGTCAAACAAGAGGTCCATCGCAGCCGCGACCTCGCAGAAAAACCCGCCATTAGGGTTGATAGAGGGAGACCACTTTTCCTGGATCCAACACTTATCGATCAGGGAGCGTATGAAGGTGCGGTCATCAATGATGTCTTCCATCGCGATCAAGATCGGCTGATGCTTCTGGGTGTCATCCTTATGATCGTTGTAATAAATATTTTCTGCAAACGTTTCGCGGATGATTTTTCGATATTCCTTCCAGCGATAACCCGAGGTCCATAAAAAACGCTTCGCTGATGGAATTCGTTTTTTAAAGATCTCACATATCTCGGAAAACTGCGGATGTAATGTCGGTTCCCCTCCCATGATCCCGATCCCGCCCGGGAACCCTTCCAAAGAATCCAGCGCCTTTTGGAAAAATCCCAGGTCCATATAGTAGGTCTTTGGATGGTGCCCCACGAATCGCGTGCAGTGCAGGCATCTATGAAGACACGCATTCGTGATCTCGATCTGTATAAGCCAGGTATCTTGTATCGCCTTCATCTTAACCTCAGAGTTATAGGGCCAACCATTGCATTTGCCTTCATAGAATTATCCTTATCACCAATATCTTTTTTACCTGCGTAATCTTCATTTTAATCTGTTAATCATTTTTAATAAATTTTAAACTCGCGGCCAATCCCGCCATAAACCAGAACACTACGACCAGCTTTGAAAAATAAAAGCTTGATTCGGTAAGTCCATTTAACAGGAATGCGATTATGCCGCAGCCAAGTCCCAATGCAGTATTTTTCACAAAGGTGTCTGACACCTCACCAATTTTATGCATTGAGGGGGTCTGACACCTTTCACGTATCTCCAAAAACAGCGCCGCGAGGATCCAAAAGAATATCCCAAGGCCGATGAGCCCAATCTCTCCGGTCATTTGCAGATAATTATTATGGGCGTAGCACTGATCGGCCGTTATTATGTCAACGTCATGGACCTTATATTTCGGATACGCCTTCATAAAGGTATTAACCCCAACCCCGATAATTGGGTGGTCTTTTATCATCTGAATCGCCGATTTGTAAAAAGCGATCCTGTCAAGGTTGCAGAATGCCTCAATAGGTGATTTTGTCGTATTTATCCATTCCCTGGCGCTGCTCGGGATAAGAAACGGCGCAACTATAAGGACCGCTACAAGAAGGCCCAAAACAAGTTTATCTTTTTTTACAAGCCCCATTACAAGCGTGCTCCCGAAAAATGCCAATGCCGCGCCCCGCGAAAACGTAAGCACTGTACAAAAGGTAACCAGCGCTGCCGCAAAAAACCAAACCCATTTGACCCGCTTTTTAAATTCATACAGCGCAAGCGCCCATATAACGCCCACAACCGTTACCAGATATATCCCGAAATCATTGCAATGCCAATATGTCGCGGTCATGCGCTTTATCCCGACATCGCGCATCAATGGGTGCGAATAGATCGGATCTTTCCCAACCGCATACTGGATCAAGCCGTCAACGCATACGACTAAGGCGCCTAAAACAAGCGCGGTGATTATATTCTTTAGCTGTTTCAGGCTGGTGATATTTTCAACCAGCAAAAAATAGATCCCCAGATACTTCAATACCTTGATAAGACCCTGGCCGCTTGTTTTCGGTTCTATCGAATTAAAAATAGAAATACAGCATATCACAAAGAACAGCACGAGCGGCAGGTTGGCGGCAGTCGGTCTTACGGTGATTTCTTTCTTAATTACCTTCTGGACGAGCCAGGCAATGATCCCCGCGCCGATAAGGGTATTGACCACCCCGCTTGCAAGCGGAAGGAAAAAAGCGACCCCTATGATCGAAAAATACGCTATTTTCTCTAATGCCTTCATTATTATTGCACGCCTTTCAGCGTCAATGTTACAGGCCCTACTTTTGTATTTGCCTTGATCAGCACTGGGAGATGCCGGACATCATCGCTTATATAAAATACCACATCCATGCTGTGATACATGCTTTTATTTTCACGTCTCACCTTTGCGTCCACGATCCAGCAGTTAAACTTACCTACCTTCTTTTTCCCTGTTACCCTTGAGTCAAATATGTAATTAGACTGATTACTATTGACCACCTGCTTGATCTCTGCGCCCTCTTTGAGATCTTGCGCGCGCAGGTAATACATCGCTGATATGGGGTCTCTTACGTCAGCAGGAACCTTCTTTTTACCCTTACCCTCGGCCTCCATGATATTTTGCCCCCTGTCATATGTTGCCCTCCTTATATCATCAGGCTTGCCGGCTATTTTCAATATCTGCTCGAATTTATAGGGGAGCATTTTATCCTCGGTAACGTACGAATTCAAAACCGCCTCTGCTTTAAAAAGCAGGGAAATCCAAGATGCGGTTTTCGCCGTGCACTTGATAAGAAATGCTTTATTGTCTTGGTGCCCCGGCGCGGCTTCTGTCCCGATACTGACATTACCTACCGGCAGTACATAAAGGAACTTTACTCCATACTGCAACCGTTCGCCCTTTTCTATCGCGAAAGCGTGCATCGGATCGGAAAACCACAGCAAACCGGCCATGAGTATCGCACATAATAGCAACCACTTGCGTTTTTTCATTATTTCTCCCCCATTATCAGGATTTCTCATTTATGAGGCCCCTTTCTTGCACACGGCAAAAAAATCCAATGCCCCTCCCCTGTTATCTGTTGTCATAACGAAATGGCGACAGTCTATGTTTTTGTAGAACCTTTTTACAGGATCTATCCTCGCGGACAGAAAGTTGAATATTCCTATTTTCTTAAGTCTCCTGAACGCATTTAAGACCCGGCCTCTCTTTAGCCCATACATCGCCTCTATCTTGAAATAATCTCCTAGGAGAGCCTTGAATTCG
>JAPLLL010000035.1:462-15244 GCA_026387595.1 Candidatus Omnitrophota bacterium | reverse complement strand
CGCTACCTTCCGCTTGTTATTGGCAGAAACAACCTGTTTAACGCGCTCCCCTGTCTCAACCGGAACAGTGCTTTTTTCTACGATCAATTTATACGAGGTCATATGTCGGGCGATCTGGCAGGCAACATCTTCCACGTATGTAAGGTCCGCTTCCCCGCTTTCTTTCGGAGGCGTTCCTACGGCAATAAATACTATTGCGGCGTTCCTGATGCCCTCTTTTATGTCGGTTGCAAAGCTGAGCAGTTTTTTCTTCTGACCTTCACGCACAAGCTCTGTAAGACCGGGTTCGTATATCGGCATCCCGCCCTTTTTCAGCTTTGCTATTTTACCCTTATCAATGTCAACGCATATGACCTTATTGCCCAGGCTGGCCAGGCATGCGCCGGTAACAAGGCCCACATATCCCGTACCCACTATGCAGATGTTCATTATTTTATCCTCTCAATTTCTATCGATTACATTCCAGAAATTGATCCCGAGCCATTGAGTTTCCATGTATGGCGAGGGACCTCACCAAGGAGTTAAATTATATCATAACTGCCGGCAATGGCAAACGATTAATCGCCGGCCGCGCCTGTGCGCGGTTTGTAATAACTTGTGCCGAGCTTAAGCGGCAATTCAGGGAATGCCTTAAGCCTTATTATGAACCAAATGGTATGCGAATCTTTTTCCCTGATGTTATAGGCAAGCTCCGCTTCCCAGCAATGCAGATCTTTATTTATGGCGTATTCCTGCTCCTTAAAAACGTTGCCCTTAAATTCATAGCGCTCGTAGACCCTGCATTTTAAACCGGGCAGAACCTTTGTCTCGCCCTCGCCTGTAAGCTGTGAGCTGAACCCTTTTTCGTACCTGTGGCCGAGCCCCAGCCGCCAGTCGCTCTTAGGGTCCTTTGCGGAAAGATCAGTGTTCAGGGACTTCAGGCTTTTTGCCTTAAAGTCGTAAAGCATGGTCTGTTTGGCAAAAAGCCATTTGTAGGGTTTCAGTTCCAGGTCCCCGGTCAGGTCAGAAAATCTCTTATCGTCCTCTTTGTGCAAAAGATAGTCAGTCCCGAGGAGGAATCTCAGAAATTCTTCCGTATAGGCTTCATTTTTTTCATTGAGTCGCTTAACCTGCAGCTTGTTCTCAAGCACAAAGCCGATCCCGTTTCGCTTGGCCAGCTCGTCTGTATCGTCGAAATCAAACAGCCTGTCGCTTGTAACGGTTGGCTGCTGGATATAAAAATAATTTATGTTCGGGGTGAATATATGCCGCATGCCGTTTATATCCAGATTCAGGAAATCGGTCTTACAGTCGTAGATCCGGTAAAAATTCATGCTCGTGTTTACGCCGGTGTATAACGCGCTGCGGATCTTTTCCTGGCTTGTATCGATCAGGCGTGAATAGAAAGTCTGCCGCGTCCCGACATAGGGGTCAACGCTTAAAAGGTCCAGAAGCCTCAGGGGCGCGGAAACCTGGTTATACGTATCAAACCTTGTTGCGTGATTTATTTGATCTGAGTCGGCGAATTTTTTATTAAGGTCTACGGCATTGAAGTCGCCCTTGTAAAAAAACGGAAGGCTCTCGAATACCTGCTGGTCCTTGATGTTCAGATCCGCCTCAGGCAGGCGTTCCACGTCCGTAAAAAAATTGTTCACGCGCTTGTTCACAAGGAGGCTGGCGGCGTAATTCGGTTTTGCGTATATCACGGACGCATACGTGTCCGGCTGCGGGTCTCTTTCAAATTCTTCCCTGTAGAAATAGTCTTTTATAAAATCCTTGTCTTTCATCCTGTGATACTCAATGACCGCCGTGGTATCCGGGAGCACATCCCATTTTTGCCTGTACTGGACGCGCCAGCGCTCTCTAGAGGTGCCGGCCTTCCTGTCATGCTCGTCCATATAATAGGTCCTGAGGTACATTTTGCCCAGCACCTTGTTTTGTACGCTTACGTCAACGCCTTCGGCAAGGCCCCTGTTGCGCCTGTAGTCCAAGTGTACATTGCCTTTTATGTCATCTGACAGGTTATACCGGTACGACGATAAAAGATACGGCCCCCACCGTTTATCCTGCCCCGGCACAAGGGTTATCTTTGGAAATTTTTCTTTAACCGGTTGGCTGTAAATAGGCAGGTACATCACCGGCACCCCGCCCACATCAAACGTCACGTTCTTAGCCACTACCCTTTTGTCGAAGTATATCTTTACCTGGTGGGAATGGATCTTATAGTGGGGCTTGGCGCGGTCACAGGTGGTAAGATAACCGTCCTGTATTATGGCTTCGTTCTTGCTGACCTTATTGATCACGGCGCCGCCGCTGTACCAAACATCGGATTTAACAACCCCGTTATAGATCATGCCGGTCTCGGCCTGAAAATTATAAATAATTTTCTCGCCCCTGAGCACTTCCTCCCCCCGCGTTATTACGACATCCCCTTCGGCTGTTGCTTCTTTTGAATCCAAAAACGCGGTAACCTTTTTACAGGTCATATTTATGTCTTTATACTTGACTACAACATTTCCTTCGGCTGTAACCTTTTTTTCGGATTCAAAATACTGCACCTGGTCACCGTTTACTTCAACGGGAAGGCTTGAGATATCATCTGCGGCATGCGCAAGCTGTCCCGATAACGGGATCCCGCTGATGCGGGATAAGCTGTAAGCTGTAAGCTGTAAGAAAAAGAATAGAATTGTGAAAATTAAAGTTTTTTTCATTTTTCGCTTACGCTGCTGCCTGCCATAGCTCTGTCCTGTTCCTGCCTCCTGCCTTTGCCTTATACAATGCCTGATCCGCCATTTTTATCAGCTCGTCCCTTGTAATGCCGATATTACCTTCCAGGGGCGAAGGATCAAAAGTCCCTATGCCGATACTTATTGCAAAACCCTTGCCCGGTTCTGTCTTTGCCACTTCTATGTATTTCCTGAGCCTCTCCGCTAAAACCATGGCCCCTTTCGCGTTGGTCTCAGGCAGGATCACGGCGAACTCCTCCCCGCCGTATCTTGCCGCAAGATCCACGTTCCTTGAAAATTTCCGCAGGGTTGTCCCCAGTTTCTCAAGGACCTTATCCCCTTCCAGATGCCCGAAGGTATCATTGTATTTTTTAAAATAGTCTATGTCTATCATTAAAAGCGAGAGCGGCCTCAGGTATCTTTTTGCCCGGCTTGCCTCTTCCTCAAGCCGCATCATGAAATACTTGTGATCATACAAGCCTGTAAGCCCGTCGGTTATGGCTTCCTTCAGGAGTATTTTGTAATGCTCTTTTCCCTTGAAATAGAGAAAATTGCTTACTTGTTTTTCAAGTTTTTTATTGAACTTTGCCAAAATATACAAAAATGCAAGCAGCAGCGCGCCGGACGCGCAGGATGCCCGCAGGTAGTCCTGAAAAAATCTGTCTAAAAATGTTTTTATCAATAATGTATGGATCAGAAGGATTATCCCGACGAACGCAATCACTACAAAAAGGAACCTTTCAACAATAAGTTTCTTGGCCATGGCTATTGCACCCTCCCGCTAAATACTACTCTGTTACGGCCTTCGGCCTTGGCGCTGTACAGGGCCTTATCTGCCTGCTCTATAAGATCGCCGGACCTTGAGGCATCCTGGGGGAACGTAGCAACGCCTACGCTTATCGTCATATGCAATACCTCGTCATAAGCCTTGAATATATTCGCCTCTACGGCCCTGCGCAGCCTTTCCGCAACAAGGCCTGCGCTTACCCTGTCCGCCTCCGGCAATATCACAGAAAATTCCTCTCCGCCGTACCTGCCTATCAGGTCCACTTCGCGGATATTATGCTTAAGCACCCTTGCTGTTTCTTTCAGCATCGCGTCTCCTATCAGGTGGCCGAACTTGTCATTGCATTCTTTAAAATGATCGAGGTCTATCATTAAAAATGATAATTTAAATTTATGCCTTGAGGCGCGCACAAATTCTTCGTCCAGCTCCTGCAGGAAATACCTCCTTACGAATATTCCCGTAAGACCGTCAGTAATAGCGAGTTCCTGGATCCTTTCATACATGCGCACTTTTTTTATCGCAAGGCTGAACTGCCTCGATACGATAAGAAATTTCTCAAGCGCCGCCTGGCTTAATCCTTTTATGTTAAGTGCGCCTATCATCCTGCCGCGGCTCACAAGAGGGACGGCAATGATGTCGTCTTTATGCATTATCCTTTTTGCATTCAGGACCTCACTTAGGATCGCCTTGTCTTCCGGGCCCGGATTTGAGGCAACCGGAAGACCTGTTTCTATCCGGTAAATCTTATCGATCTGGTTTTTTTCTTCGTCGATAAATATCAGTTTGCAGTCTTTAAAATCAAAATTTTTCCTGAGGAATTCTCCCAATACCCTGGCTGTATCAGGAAACGATAATGTGGCGGACATTGCCTTTGTTATTTCGTACAGGCTCGCTATATCAGAAACCTTCTCATCAAGCCCCCTCAGCCCTTCTTGCAGCTTCAGGTTCTTGTCCGTGAGCAGGCGGCCCGCGTCTTCGTTTTTAAGCAGCCCTTCTGTAAGCATCGTTTCCATATCGCGGTATGCCCTCCGTAAAACTCCGAGCGTTACGGGCGTAAGGCCGAAAGCAAAAAATATCGGCACTGCCGCAACAAAATCCAGTTTTATTTTGAATGCATACAGCGAAAAAAATGTAAGTGCGGCCGCTGCAGCCGTAATAACTATGCCTGCGCCTTCCAGATATGCCAAAACCGCAAGCGGTAAAAGTGTAAGGTTAAGAAATATAGGATAAACGCCCCTTGATGGCGCCGGTATAAACGCAAAGGCCCAAACCGCAAAAATCGCTAAGATCAGATAGTACTTGGACAAACCCTGTTCCTGCCTTCCCCTTTGGCGGTATAAAGGTTTTCATCAGCTTTTTTAAGAAGATCTTCCGCGAGATGGCCGTCCTGCGGGAATGAAGAAACTCCTATGGACACGGTTATTTTTACTTCATGTCTTCTTATAACTAACGTGCGGCTTTCTATCTTCCGCCTTATATTCTCTGCCAGGCCGACTGCTTCTTTTTTACCGGTATCACCGAGGAAGATCGTAAACTCCTCTCCTCCATACCGCGAAACTATATTATGGGATTCGATCCCGGCGCTTGCCCGCAATATCTCCGCGATCTTTACCAGTATTATATCTCCCCCGGCGTGGCCGTATTTATCGTTTGCCTCCTTGAAATGATCCAGATCAACCATCAGCAGTGAGAATGAACCCCTTTTAAACGCGGCGTTCTTCACTTCTTCCTCGAGCTTTTCTTTAAAATAGCGCTGGACATAAAGCCCTGTCAGGCCGTCCTTGATCGCCAGTTCGTTTGTCTCCCGGTACAGTACGGAATTTTCTATCGCGGCAGCGGATAGACTTGCGATAATATTCAACAATCTGAGGTCGTCCTGCGTATACGCGGTCTTATTGAGCGAATCAAGCCGGATAACGCCCAGCACCTTCTGCTGGCTGATAAGCGGGGATGCGATCACGGACTTAAACTCCGCGTCTTGCGGATCCGTAAGCGCCTTTACCGAAAACCTGAAATCATTATCCAGGTCCTCGATTATCAAAGGCCGCCTTTGCTTTAAGATCCACGATTCAAAAATTTCCGGTTTTTTGCCGGACTGGATACCGCGTAACCGGTCAGATTTATAACCCAAAAGCCCCAATTCCTGCAGGTTCTCGTTCAAAATAAATAAAAAGGCCCGGTTCGATTTTCCTACTATGGTAAACGCCTCTTTGACGATCAGGGCCGCTGTTTTATCCAGATCCAGCGCGGAATCCAGCCTTTCCGTTATGTCCTTTAAGGCCGCGTACCGCTGCACCCTTTTCTCGGCAACTTCTGTTTCCGTTTCTTTTTCGCTCATCCCGGTAATAATAACGTTTTTCTGGGCCTCAAACGTTTCAAGCCGCGCCATGCACTGGTTCCTTAGTTTTTTTTCGCGTAAAAAAAATCTGTAGCCGATCGCGGTGGCGGCCCAGAACAGGAATATGTAGAGGTTGTAATACAGGATCCCGTAGTGAAGCACAAAAAATAATACTAAAAGGCATGAAAATAAAAATACCGCTATCCCGCCTGCCGGGCCCAGGCTAAGCCAGCTTATTATGTTCAGCGGCACAAAAAATGAGAAATACGCGCTTACAAGGTTTCTGTGGAATGTGGACGGGCCTATAAGGTTCAGGCTTACGAAGGGCGCGAATGTGAAAATAAGAAAGGAAACCAGCATAAAAACCAGGGCCGCGCCCAGTCCTATCAAAAATCTTATTTTTAAAAATTCCTGCCTATACAATTGTATTCTCTGTGTCTTTATTGAAAAAATGCGCCTTGGACATATCAAAGACCAGCTCCATGTCCTGGCCTGCGCCGGGCTTTTGAATACTGGGGATCTTGGCTATAAACCTGTTCTGCCTGGCGGTTTTAAAATGAAGGTGCGATTCGGATCCCATCGGTTCCGCGACCTCCAGGAACGCCTTAAAAATATTTTCAGGGGGCGCCTCAGAAATAAACAGCCTGTCGTATATGTCTTCGGGCCTTATGCCGAAGATCAGCTTTTTATCAACCCAGTCAAGCAATGGCTTTTTGGTGTTCTCCGCGATTTTTACCTGGAACGATCCCTCATCAAAATACAGCTTGTCGTCTTTTTTGACTATTCCCCCGTCAATAAAATTCATCGGCGGGGAGCCTATAAATCCTGCGACAAATTTATTCGCGGGATTCTTATAAACCGACATCGGGGCCTCGGTCTGGAAGATCGTGCCCTCTTTCATGACCGCGATCCTGTCCCCCAGCGTCATCGCCTCTACCTGGTCATGCGTTACATATATCATCGTGGTGCGCAGTTTGAGATGCAGCCTGTGGAGTTCGGTCCGCATCTGTGCCCTCAGGTTCGCGTCCAGGTTGCTCAGCGGTTCGTCAAAAAGAAATACCAGGGGTTTGCGCACGATCGCCCTTCCGACTGCCACGCGCTGCCGCTCGCCGCCTGAAAGCTCATAAGGCCTTCTCGAGAGGATATCTTCTATCTCAAGTATCAGGGCCGCTTCTTTTACACGCTTTTCGATCTCTGTCGTGGGGTAACCGCGCAGTTTAAGACCGAATGCCATATTTTCATATACATTCATATAGGGGTAAAGGGCGTAATTCTGGAATACCATTGCAATATCCCTGTCGCGGGCGGGCGTGTTGTTAACCAGGTATTTGCCGATATATATTTTGCCCTCGGTAACGCTTTCGAGGCCCGCTATCATGCGCAAGGCCGTGGTCTTGCCGCAGCCGGAAGGCCCTACCAGCGCCATGAATTCCCTGCTTTCGACCCCGAGATTAAGGTTGGAAACGGCCCTCGTGCCGTTAGGGTAGGTCTTGGTTACGTTGCAAAGGCTTACTTGTGACATTTTTTATACCGCCAGATAATCAAGTAGCTGGCTTAGCGTTTCCTTTAAATTTTTTCTGCTGACCACCATATCTATAAGCCCATGTCCAAGAAGGAATTCCGAGCGCTGAAAACCCTTGGGCAGCCGCTGATGGATGGTCTGCTCTATGACACGCGGCCCGGTAAAGCCTATCAGGGCCTTTGGTTCCGCGCTTATAAGGTCCCCCAGAGACGCGAACGACGCCATGACACCTGCCATCGTGGGATTGGTAAGGACTGATATGAATAAAAGCCCTGCATCTTTGTGACGCGCAACCGCCCCGGATGTCTTTGCCATCTGCATTAAAGAAAGTATGCCTTCGTACATCCTGGCCCCGCCGCCTGACCCGGACACTATGATGATCGGCAGCTTCATTTTTGTGGCCTTTTCAAATGCGCGGGACAGCTTCTCGCCCACGACAGAACCCATGGAACCCATGATAAACCTTGAATCCGTAACGCAAAAAACGAGTTTCTTTTTATCAAGCAGGCCTTCGCCTGTAACAGCCGCCTCTTTCAGCGAGGTCGCTGCCTGATCTTCTCTTATCTTATCCTTGTAGGTTTTTATGCCGACAAAATTGAGGGGGTCCTGGGAAATAAGGTTGGCGTCATATTCGGAGAAACTGCCCTCATCCAGGAGCGTCTTTATCCTTTCGTGGGCGCCGAGCGTAAAATGATAATTGCATTTGGGACATACCTTCAGGTTCTCCTCAAGCTGCTTATTGTATACGACATCCCCGCAGTCCTCACACTTGGACCACAGGCCGGACGGTATGCCTCTTTTTTTCGCGACCTTTACAACGGTATATTTAGGCTTGCCAAATATGGCCATCAGGCTCCTTCTTAATATTAAGATTATACCATAATACTAGTATAAATTCAATACGGGATGGCCCTAGGGTAGGTTAAACTATCTTACCGGGGTTAAGGATGTTGTTGGGGTCCAGGATGGACTTTATTGAGCGCATGATCTCTATTTGCTTTGGCCCCAGGAAATCGAGCATATACTCTCTTTTAATAAGGCCTATGCCATGTTCACCGGAAATCATGCCCCCGCGTTTCTTGGCGTCCTCGTGGATCAGCTTTCGGACAACCGGATAGATCTTCTGCCAGTCCTTTTTTATCTTTTGATCAAGGCCGAGTTTCATTATATGGGCGTGCACGTTCCCGTCGCCTGCATGGCCATAAGTGGGAATCCAAAGCCCCTGCTCTTTTTCTATCCTGTGCACGGCTTCTACATGCGCGGCTATTTCGCTTACCGGCACTGCGATATCAAGCGTCTCAATAAGATTGGGCTTCAGGGCCTCATACATTGAACTGCGAAAATCAAGGATCTCTTTTTCTCTTGTCTTTGTATCGGCGATAAATACGTCCTTTGCCTTATTTTTTAACGCAATATCGGCTATTGCCTGCGTAAGCCTGTCTACCTCTTCCCTGCTTGCCGCATCCAGGATAATGACAAGACATGCCTTTGCATCCCGGACAGGCCATTTTTTTGAAAGATGTTTCTCCGTAATAGCTATTGCGTCTTCTTCTATGAATTCAATGGCAAGAGGCACGATCTTACCCTTCATTATAGCGGGAACAGTTCCTATCGCATCTTGTATTGTATCGTAGGGCACGACCAACGTTGCTGTTTCCTTGGGCGCTGCCAGAAAACTTATAACGGCCTTGGTTATTACGCCGAGGGTCCCTTCCGAACCTATAAAAAGCTGGAGCAGGTTAAAACCCGTGCTGTTCTTTATGAATTTACCGCCAAGGTTTATGATATCGCCGCCGGGTAAAACCACCTCGATACCCCTTACAAAATTGCGTATCGTGCCGTATTTGACCGCCCTCGCGCCGCCGGCGTTCGTGGCAATGACCCCGCCGACCATCGCAGTTTCATCGCCAGGGTGCGGCGGAAAGAAAAATCCTTCTTTCTCGATTTGCGCATACAGGTCTCTTAGCATTACACCTGCCTGCGCCGTAACCATAAAGTTATCCGGATCCACCTCAAGCACTTTATTCATATTATCGAATAAAAGAACGATCCCGCCATTTTGGGGCACGCATCCGCCGCAAAGACCCGTTCCCCCGCCTCTTGGCGTGACAGGGATCTTTTCCTTGTTGGCAAGTTTTAAGATTTCGGAGACCTCTTCGGCATTGCGGGGCTTTACAGCTGCATCAGGAAGTTTCCATATCTCCGGAAGGGGGAACTCATCATGGGAATAATTCTCAAGCAGGTCCTTTGCTGATATAACGCCCTTTTCTCCGACGATAGCAGCAAGTTTTTGGATTATATTCTTATCCATCAGGCTATTGGATCTTGGCGGGGATCTCGTCTTTTGAGATTATTGAGCGTTCGCCGGTACGCCTGTTCTTTAACTCGACTTTTCTGTCCTTTATATGCCTGTCGCTTACAATGACCTGATACGGAAAACCTATCAGGTCCGCGTCCTTGAACTTTATGCCGGCGCGGTCCTCGCGGTCATCCAGCAGGACCTCTATGCCTTTATCCTGCAGGTCCTTGTATACTTCTTCCGCAAACGCCATAAGGTCTTTATCCGCTGCATTGACCACTACCACTGCCACTTTAAACGGCGCAATTGGAGACGGCCAGATTATGCCGTCCTTGTCGTTATTCTGCTCGATATATGCGGCTGCTATCCTGTTTACGCCTATGCCGTAACAGCCCATTATCATCGGATGCTCCGCGCCTTTTTCATCAAGATACACGGCATTAAGCACTTTGGAATATTTCGTGCCCAGTTTAAATGTGTGGCCGACCTCTATGGCAAATTTAAGCTGTATCGGGCCGCCGCACTTCGGACAAGTGTCTTTTTCCGTTATGTAGCGTATATCAGCCCACTCCTGGACCTTGAAATCCCTGTCCAGGTTCACATTAATAAGGTGCATATCTTTTTTATTCGCGCCCGTGACAAAATCTGCCATGCCCATGATGCTGTTGTCCGCGATCATCCTCACGTTTTTAAGGCCTACAGGGCCGCTGAAACCGATCGGACCGCCTGTAGCATCCTGTATGGATTTTGGATCGGCCAGTTCCAGTATTTCGCATTTAAGGAAACGTTTTAACTTTGCCTCATTTACATCGTGGTCACCTCTTACAAGCGCTGCTATGTGATTTCCGTCCGCTTTATATATTAACGTTTTAACCATCTGTTCCGGAGGGCACTTTAAGAGCTTGCTCACTTTTTCAATTGTTGAGGTATCAGGTGTTTTTACTTCCTTTATTGGTTCTCCCTTGGCCTTCGCCGTTTGCTCATTATTTTCTGATTTTACCGCGGCTGCTTCTTTACTCGCGGCATATTTGCAGGCGGCGCATATTATGATGGCATCCTCGCCCACATCCGACGGCACCATGAATTCATGCGATACGTCTCCGCCCATAAAACCCGCGTCCGCCTCAACCGGTATGCAATCCAGGCCGCAGCGCGAAAATATGGCGCAATATGCATCGTACATCTTCTTATAGCTTTCGTCCAGGCCCGCGATGTCCCGGTCAAAGCTGTAGGCATCCTTCATTATAAATTCTTTTGAACGCAGGACCCCGAACCTGGGCCTGGGTTCATCCCTGAATTTTGTCTGGATCTGGTATAGCGTAATGGGAAGCTGCTTATATGACCTTATCTCGTTCGCGACAAGCGAAGTTATTACCTCTTCATGCGTCGGCCCTAACACGCATTCCCGCTTGCTCCTGTCTATGAATTTTATAAGGACATCGCCCAGGATATCGTAGCGCCCGGTCTGTTTCCATATCTCGGGCGGCTGGAGCGCGGGCAGGAGCACCTCAACAGCGCCTTGCTTGTTCATCTCCTGGCGTATTATCCCCGTAATCTTTTCCAGGACACGCACCCCCAGCGGAAGATATGAATATGCGCCTGCGCTGAGCCTGCGGATAAGGCCGGCGCGCATCATCAGGATATGGCTTTTTGCCTCTGCGTCCTGCGGGGTTTCTTTAAGCGTTGGTATTAAGTATTTTGTCCATTTCATTTAACAGCACCTTAACAAAATCTTTCTCGGCAATTTTTCGTATCGGTTTGCCTTTTTTGAACAACATGCCGCTTTTTTTACCTGCTGCGATGCCGATGTCTGCATCTTTTGCCTCTCCGGGGCCGTTAACCACGCATCCCATGATTGCCACCTTTAACAGTCGCATTGTGTGGTGGCAATCACCCCGAGGGCCCCGTTTCGACCACGAAGTCAAGCCCGAGGGGTAACCGCTCAGTTTTTGCACTTTCCCCTCAAACTCTTTAACAACCTTCACCAAATCAACTTCGCATCTTCCGCAGGTCGGGCATGAAATAATCTCTACACCCTCTTTCCTAAGGCCCAGGCTGCGAAGGATCTGTATCCCTGCCCTTACTTCCTCAACCGGGTCCCCTGTCAATGAAACGCGTATGGTGTCACCTATGCCCTCATATAGTAACGCGCCGATCCCGACGCTGGATTTAATGATACCGCATGAAGCAGGACCGGCCGCCGTAACGCCGAGATGAAACGGGTAATCGCAAATCCCGGCCATGTCCCTATAGGCGCCTATCATCATTGCGACATCAGAGGACTTAAGCGATATTATTATATCACGGAAATCCATCGATTCGAAAATCTTTATGTATTCCAACGCTGAAGAAGCCATTGATCTGCGCGGATCCGGCAATGACCCCGAATTAATGCCTATCCGGATCGGTATCTTTTTTTGCCTGGCCAGTTTGATGACCTGCGCAATATCCTCTTTCTTTTTTATGTTGCCCGGGTTAAGCCTGATCTTATCGGCGCCCGCATTTATCGCCTCTATTGCAAGGTTATAATGGAAATGGATGTCGGCGACAAGCGGTATGCGTATCTTTTCCTTTATGGCTCTTATCGCCTTTGCGGCGGCGGCATCCTTTACAGCTACCCGCACAATATCGCAGCCCGCTTTTTCAAGTTTTTTTATCTGGCGCACCGTAGCCACAATATCGCGCGTATCGGTCTTCGCCATGGACTGAACGGATATCGGCGCGCCGGAACCGATCTTTACGCCGCCTACCTTTATTAATCTAGTTTTTCTTCGTTCAAACATCTTTAATCGCTGTAATCTCTTTTTTTATCGCTGTAATCGTTTTCTTCTTTTATTTTTTCACAATAAACCTCAGGATATCCGCATACAACACAAACAACATAAGCGCGATCAGTAGCGCCAGGCCGCCTTGCGCGGCTTTTTCCTGGAATTTCGCGCTCAGGGGTTTCCCCCTTATCTTTTCAATAACCAGAAAAAGGATATGTCCCCCGTCCAGGACCGGAACAGGAAGCAGGTTAAATATCGCAAGCGAAGCGCTCAATATCGCCATCATCTGGAGAAGATACACCATGCCCAATTCCGCTGCCTTACCGGTGATTATGTACATGCCTATGGGGCCCGTCATCGATTCCTTGATCGACAGTTTGCCCGTCACTATAAAAAGAAGAGATTTACAGGTCACGTCGGTAAGTTTATAAATGGTCGCGCCTGCCTTCAAAAAACTTTCAACAATGCCATATCTTACCTTTATCGCCTCTCCGGAAGGGGCTATGCCGATAAGCGAAATAGAACATTTTTTCCCGAAAATATCAGTAACTTCTTTTAACTTCGGCGTAACTTTTATCTTAATTACCTGCTGGCCGGTTTTGGTAGCGCGTTCAACCTCAAGATTCAGGTCGCCGGTTTTCTTATTGTGTATTATATCCGTGAGCTCTTCCCAGTATGCGGTTTTTTGGCCGTCTACTGATAATATCCTGTCTCCGGCTAAAAGTCCGGCTGCCTTTGCGGGGTAATCATCAAGCAGGCTGCCTATCTTGTTGATAACCACGGGGGAACCAACCATAAAAATAACCCAGAACAGGACAAATGCCAGCACGTAATTCAATACCGGGCCGAATACCACGATCTTAAAACGCTGCCATACGGTCTTGGAAAGAAATTCGCCTGCATGGCCTGTCGCGCTTTCAGGCTCATCGCCTGCCATTTTTACATATCCCCCCAGGGGTATAAGTGAGATGCGGTATTCGGTATCCCCTCTGGTCAGGCCGAAAAGTTTCGGTCCGAAACCGAATGAGAATTTTTCCACCTTAACGCCGTTGCGCTTTGCGATTATAAAATGCCCGAATTCGTGTATTATCACCAGGACGCTCAGCACGAACAAAAATGCGATTAACGACAACAAAGTATTCTTGCCTCCTCTCTTGACCAGCTGTCCGCTTCCAATATATCGCCAAGGTCAGGCGACGGCTTGGACCTGTGTTTGGACAACACCTTTTCTATTACGCGCGGTATCGCGGTAAAACTTATTTTCCTGTCCAGATAGCTGAGGACCGTTTCCTCGTTGCTTGCGTTTAAGACCGCCGGAAACGTGCCGCCGTCTCTGGCGGCATCCTGCGCAAGCTTAAAACACGGGAATTTTTTCGAATCAGGCTGGCAGAATGTCAGTTTATTTGTTTTTTTGAAATCAAGTTCCAGGCCGAAACGCAGCGGCAGCCTCTTTGGATAACTTAAGGCGTACTGTATAGGAAGCCGCATATCGGTCGCTGCCAGCTGCGCGATCACGGTCCCGTCGATAAACTCCACCATGGAATGTATAACGGCCTCAGGGTGTATCAGCACCTCTATGCTCGCAAGCGGCACTCCGAAAAGCCATTTTGCTTCAATTACCTCAAGGCCCTTGTTCATAAGCGTTGCGGAATCGATGGATATCTTCTTGCCCATGTTCCATTTCGGGTGGCGCGCCATTTCTTCCGGCGAAAAAGCGTTGAACATCCGCTTGTGGACTTTCCTCAGGGGGCCGCCTGTGCCGGTAAGGTATATCTTTTTTATCTCCTGCCTGGGCCTTCCATTTATACACTGGAATATCGCGCTGTGCTCACTGTCAACCGGTATTATCTTTACGCGGTTTTTAGCGGCGGCCTTCATGACCACTTCCCCGCCGCTCACCAGCGCCTCTTTGCTTGCAAGCGCGATCTGCTTTTTGGCCTTAATGGCCTCCAGAAGCGGGACCAGCGAGACGCTTCCGACTATCGCCATGACCACAAGGTCCACGTCCGGGTGCGTTGCAACCTCAATGAGCCCCTCAACTCCGGCCTCCTGCGCAGCGCAGTAAATTTTTGGCTTAAATCTTTTCACCTGCCGGTCCAAAAGCGCTGTGTTTGTATTTGCGGTCAGGCCGACTACCCTGAATTCATCCTTATGCGCCGCGATGACATTCAGCGTATTTACGCCTATCGAACCTGTCGAACCTAAAATCGCTATACGTTTCACAAAAACATCCTCACGTAAAAATAAAATATCGGCGTCGTAAATAACAGACTGTCTATCACATCCAGAACCCCGCCAAGGCCGGGCAGGTAATTTGCCGCGTCTTTTACGCCGCAGTCCCTTTTGATCAGCGACTCGGACAG
>JAPLLL010000035.1:0-407 GCA_026387595.1 Candidatus Omnitrophota bacterium | reverse complement strand
TGATTATGTCTACTACAGATGGATTTGGCAAAAGGCCCCTGGCTAAAAACGCCGTCGTAATACTGCAGGCAAAACCGCCGATCGTGCCTTCAACTGTTTTTTTCGGGCTTATACGGGGTATGAGGCTGTGCCGTCCCGCAATATTCCCCACAAGATACGCGCCTATGTCGCCGACTTTTGTTACAAGTAAGAGATACGCCACAAAATACGCCCCGCCGGGCAGGTATTTTAACCGTATAATAAAACTGAAAAACCAGCTTATGTACAGGATCCCCAAAAGCGTTATTGAGGTTGCCGTAAGTACGCTCGAATTATCTTTGCGCGTAAACTGGAGCACAAATACAAAAAGCGATACTATGACAATAAGAAAAGGTTCCAGGTCCGGGACAAACCCGCCGTATTTTTTC
>JAPLLL010000043.1 GCA_026387595.1 Candidatus Omnitrophota bacterium | reverse complement strand
TTAAACACCGCAAACATCTCGTATAAACTCGTGAACCGGCTGGCAGGCGCGCGCGCGGTCGGCCCGCTGCCTCAGGGCCTTGCAAAGCCGTGCAGCGACCTTTCCAGGGGCTGCACTGCCCAGGATATAGTGGACGCCATAGCCATAACATCCGTGCGCTGCCAGGAGGCATGAAGATGCTCATACTTGTTATAAACGCCGGCAGCTCTTCAATAAAATATAAGTTGTATGACGTGGAAAAAGATGTATTTCTCGCCGAAGGCATAATCGAGCGCATAGGCGATAAGCAAGCCACGCATACGCATAAGATCGACAAGCAGGAACCGATCAAACAGAAAGTCCAGGCAGATAACCATCATCAGGCGACAGAGCTTGTGCTGGACATGCTTACCCATTCCGAAGTCGGCGTAATTAAATCGATAGACGAGATCTCCGGAGTCGGCCACAGGGTGGTGCATGGCGGCGAGGAATTTAACAAATCGGTTTTAATAAACCAGGACGTGATTGCCAGCATCACCAAATTCATAAAATTGGCGCCGCTGCATAATCCGCCCGCTCTTGAAGGCATAAAGGCCGCAAGAAAACTTTTGCCCGACAAACCGCAGGTCGCGGTGTTTGACACAGCCTTCCATCAGACGATGCCTGAAGAGGCGTTTTTCTACGCGCTTCCCTACAAGTTCTACAAAAAATACGGTATGCGGCGTTACGGCTTTCACGGCACAAGCCACAAGTATGTGGCCCGCAAAGCCGCCAAGATCCTGAACAAGCCGCCCGAAAAACTAAAGATAATTACCTGCCACCTGGGTAACGGATGCAGCATTGCCGCCGTGATGAACGGGAGCTCCGTGGACACCAGCATGGGTTTTACGCCGCTTGAGGGCCTTGCGATGGGCACGCGCTGCGGAGACATCGATCCCGCGATAGTGACCTTTATCCTGGAAAACGAGGGGCTTAATACGTACCAGATGGATAACATCCTTAACAAAAAGAGCGGGCTTTTGGGCCTGTCCGAAGTAAGCAACGACATGAGAGAGCTTAATGCCGCGTGCAAGATAAAGGACGGCAAGGCCTGTATCGCGCTGGATGTATTCTATTACCGCATAAAGAAATACATAGGTGCCTACATAGCGGTCATGAACGGTATAGACGCGATCGTGCTCACCGCAGGTATCGGCGAGAACAACCCCTGGCTTAAGGACAGGCTGGAAAAGGACCTGTCTGAAATATTGAGTAAGTTTGGCGCCAAGGTGCTGGTCATCCCGACGAAAGAAGAGTGGATGATCGCAATGGACACATACGAGATAATAAATAGAAAGAAATAGAACAGAGAGGAGCCGGTAAAATATGCCACTTCCAAAACGAAGACATTCAAGATCAAGAAGGGATAAGCGCAGGGCAAACGATAAGCTTGAGTTAGGGAGCCTTTCTGTGTGCCCTGAGTGCAAGATGCCCAAGATGCCGCACAGGGTCTGCCCTCACTGCGGATTTTACAAAGGCAAGCAGGTTGTGCAGGTTGGTAAACAGGAAAAGGAAAAGAAATAGATGATTACAGCGATAATGATAAAATCACTGTAATCGAAAGCATAAATTTATCACGAAATCGTTGTAATCATAAATTTAATAATTGGAGTTTTTAAATGAGAATAGCACTCGATGGGATGGGAGGGGATAAGGCGCCGGTCGTTGAAGTAGCCGGCGCGATAGACGCTGCCAGGGACCTACGGGGCTGCGAGATCATCCTTGTAGGGGACGAGGATGCGCTTAAGAATGAGCCGTCAAAATATAAACCCTGTCCGGCTAATATAACCATACGTCATGCTACAGAGGTCGTGACGATGTCGGACGCAGCTACTTCTCCGATACGCAGGAAAAAGGATTCTTCGATAAGCGTGTGCGTAGACATGGTGAAAAACAAAGAGGCGGACGCGATGGTATCAGCAGGCAACACTGGCGCTGTCGTGTGTGCGGCTGTTTATACGCTGGGGCTTTTACCCGGTGTTGAACGGCCGGGTATAGCGATAGTGTTCCCGACACTGAAAGGCCCGGCCATGATACTGGACGTCGGCGCAAACATAGACCCGAAGCCGAATCATCTTTTGCAGTACGGCCTTATGGCGGATGCCTATGCAAAAAGGATACTCGGCAAGCCCAACCCGACCATCGGCCTTTTAAACGTAGGAGAAGAGGTCACTAAAGGCACTGATTTCGTAAAGGAAACGCATAAGTTATTAAGCGAGAGTCGTGTGAATTTTATAGGCAACGTAGAGGGGCGGGACATCTATGCGGGGAAGAGCGACGTTATTGTCTGCGACGGCTTTGTGGGCAACGTAGTGTTGAAGGTGTCCGAGAGTGTCGCGTTTACGATGTTTGAATTTTTAAAGCGGGAACTAAAGGGCTCTTTCATGGCGCGGCTGGGTGTATTTTTGGGAAAATCCGCGTTCAAGGCGTTCAGGAAAAAAATGGATTACGCGGAATACGGCGGCGCGCCGCTTCTCGGGATAAACGGCGTTGTAATAATATCCCACGGCTCTTCAAACCAGAAGGCTATTAAAAACGCGATAAGGGTGGCCTCGGAATTCAAGGACCGCGGCGTAAACGAGGAGATACTGCAAGAGATAGAGAAATGGCGAAGATAGAGTGCGCGTATATATTCCCGGGACAGGGCAGCCAGTATGCCGGAATGGGCAAGGACCTTTATAATAATTATCCGATCGCCAGAGAAACGTTTGAGCAGGCGAACAGGGCGCTTGGTTTTGATATTGCAAAACTGTGCTTTGAGGGCCCCCTTGAAGAGCTTACTAGGACGGAAAACTGCCAGCCAGCCATACTGACGGTAAGCATCGCGGCGCTGAAGGCATTCCAGAACGCGAACAAGAAGTTTGAACCGCGGGCAGCGCTGGGCCTCAGCCTTGGCGAATATGCCGCGCTTGTTGCCGCAGAGGCGATCGCATTCGGAGACGCGGTGCGCCTTGTAAGGTTAAGAGGCAGGTTCATGGAAGAAGCGGCAAAAGAATTTCCCGGAAAGATGGCTTCCATACTCGGCATAACAGCGGAAGTTGCCGAAGATATCTGTAAAGAGGCGGGCTGCGAAGTGGCGAATCTTAACTGCCCGGGCCAGGTTGTTATTTCCGGCTCGGGAGAATCCGTAGAAAAGGCAATGGCCATCTCCAAAACAAAAGGGGCTTCCAGGGCGATCCCTCTTGCGGTAAGCGGGCCGTTCCACTCCTCGCTTATGAGCAGGGCAGGCCAACGCCTTAAAGAAGAACTTTCCAGGATTTCCCTGTTCGAACCGGACCTTCCCGTGATTTCCAATGTAAACGCGACGCCTGAGATAAGGCCTGAAGTTATAAAAGAAAACCTCATTGACCAGGTCAGTTGTTCCACATACTGGGAAGACTCCATACGTTATGTCGTCTCCCAGAAGATAAATACCTTTCTTGAGATAGGCCCGGGGAAAGTCTTGAAAGGGCTCTTAAAGCGCATAGATCCTAATCTGATCGTCCACAACATAGAGACTTCCGACGATATAAAAAACCTTTTAATTAATGAATAGCACCTTAAAAAACAGGAAGAGCCTTATTACCGCGGGCCCGACCTGGGTTGCAATCGACAAGGTAAGGGTAATATCAAGTATCTCAAGCGGGGCAACGGGCATTGCGATCGCGCAGGAGGCAAAGGGCCATGGCGCGAAGGTTACGCTATTTTTGGGGCCGGGCAGCGCAGTTCTCAGTTCCCAGCCCGCCCCGGCAGGTGCGGCAAGAGGCGGGCCGGGGTTGCCAGTTGCCGGTTTAAAGATTATAAAGTTTAGATACTTTGAAGAATTGCAGCGCTTACTGAAAGATGAATTAAGGCGCAGGTATGATATTATCATACACGCGGCGGCGGTTTCGGATTACAGGCCGGTAAAATCCTTGTCCGGAAAGATAGGATCGAGCGCGAGATCTTTGACGATCCGTATGCAAAAGACGCCTAAACTGCTGGGCGTTATCCGAAAAAGAGCGGCCCGCGCGTTTGTCGTGATGTTTAAGCTTGAGGCCGGCAGATCAGGGCCCGGGCTTATAAATACCGCTTATAAGGCCATGTTGGCCGCCGGAGCAGATATGGTTGTCGCAAACAACGTTGAGGATGTTTCGGAAAATAAACACAGGGCATATATTGTTGATCCGGAGAAAAACGTGATTGAAGCCGGAACAAACCGGATCCTGGCAAAAAGGCTTTTAGAAGAGATAGGAAAAAGGTTATAGCCATGTTAAAACTTTTGATCGTGGACGACGAAGCGGATGTATGCAGTTTCGCGAGGTCATTTTTTGAAGCCAGGGATTTTAAGGTATTTACATCCCTGAGCGGAGAAGAGGCCCTTGAGCTGTTTAAATATGAGAAGCCGGAGATAGTCCTGGTTGATGTCAGGATGAAGGGCATGGACGGTGTTACTCTGCTTAAGGAGATCAAAAAGCTTGACCCGGACACCGAAGTGATCATGGTGTCCGCAATAGAGGATACGGACGTTATAAAAGAGGCCATAAGACAGGGCGCAAAGGAATATATCACGAAGCCCCTTATACTGGACGAACTCGAGAAAGTGGTTTTGGAAAAGGCGGAATGGATAAAAAACCAAAGAAAAAAGTAGGGCTTGATTACAGGATCGTCCTTGAAGAAGCGTCAAAGGGCATGATCCGCTTTAAGAAGCCGGAACACCTGATAAAACGGATAGTCCAGATGATAGATAAAGAGGTCGGCACGACCCACACGGCCGTGCTCCTTTATAAAGAAAAGAAAAAATCTTACGTATTGATCGACTCAAAAGGAGAGGCCGGCAAAAAGATCCCCGTAGGATACATAAGGATATCCACGGACAACCCGCTGATAACTATTTTTACAGATCGGATCCATGCCCCGGTGCTGGATCCGAGCGGCGCGCTTACCTATAAACTTGTGGATAAGATACTTAAAGATGAAAAATTTCACGGTGAACGTTCGCCGCTTATCGATAAGGTGCGCAAGATACGCGGCCAGATGGACCTCTTGCGGGCCGACATATGCGTGCCGAGTTTCTTTAAGAAGAGATTACTCGGCATACTTGTGCTCGGTAATAAAATAAACGGTCAGGAATTTGACAGGGAGGAGCTGGGTTTTTTCCTTACCCTTTCAAACGATACCGCAATGGCGATAAGCAATGCCCAGCTTATTGAGAGCCTGCAGGAAAAGGTAAAAGAGATAGAAACGCTTTATGAAAAATCTCACAGGCTGTTTATACATACCTCGATCGCGCTTGCGACCGCAATAGATGCCAGGGACCCGTATACCCACGGGCACACGCAGCGCGTAACCGCATATTGCCTGATCATCTCCGAGGAGATGCAGAGTTCCCAGGAAGTGCGCACGTTTGAAAATTTCCGGGAAACGCTGCACATATCAGCGCTGCTGCACGATATCGGGAAGATCGGCATCCCGGATAACATATTGAATAAGAAAGAGAAACTGACACCGCAGGAATTTGCGAAGATAAAAGAACATCCTGCGATAGGGGCCACGATATTGTACCCTATAAGGGAGCTTGGTATGGTGCTTGGCGGGGTGCGTTCCCACCAGGAGAGGTTTGACGGCACAGGCTACCCTGACAGGCTTAAGGGAAAACAGATCCCCTTGCTTGCGAGAATAATCGCGGTCGCTGATACATTTGATGCGATAACCACCATCCGGCCGTATAAGGATAAAAGGTCCGCTGATGAGGCGATCGCAGAGATAACGCGCTGCTCCGGAAGCCAGTTTGATCCGGATGTCGTGGAAGCCTTTCTTAAAGCCTACGAAAAAAAGAAATTCTCCGACGTGATCGATTATCACTGATAAAATATTTATGCGTGTTGCAATATATTATAGCAATAATGATTTAAGGATAGAAGAGCGGCCAGTGCCCAAAATAGGCAAAGACGAGCTCCTTGTAAAAGTTGCCGCGTCAGGGGTGTGCGGCACGGATGTGATGGAATGGTATCGCATTAACAGGGTGCCGCTTGTCCTGGGCCATGAAATAGCAGGCGAGATCGTTGAAGCAGGTAAAGGCGTCACCAGGTATCAAAAAGGCCAACGTATTGCCTGCTCGCACCATGTGCCATGCGGCGAATGCCATTACTGCAACCTTGGACATGAGACGGTTTGCGATACGCTGAGAACGACCAGTTTTGACCCGGGAGGCTTTGCGGAATTTGTAAGGCTTCCGGCCGTTAATGTAAAGACCGGTGTTTATCTTTTACCGGAAGAGGTTTCTTACGAAGAAGCAACGTTTACTGAGCCGCTTGCGTGTGTTTTGAGGGGCCAGAGGATCGCTGGCGTGCGGGCAGGCCAGACGGTACTTGTTATAGGAAGCGGCATCTCGGGCCTTTTGCATATCCAGGCGGCAAAACTAAACGGCGCCGCAAAAATAATGGCGACAGATATCATCGACTATAGGCTGGATCTTGCAAAAAAACTGGGCGCTGATTTTAGCGTAGACGCCAGGCAGTACAAACCCGAAAATCTCTTTAAAATAAATGACTCAAGGGGCGCTGATGTCGTGATACTATGCGCGAGCGCCGAATCGGCAATAGAGCAGGCGCTGAAATCAATTGCAAGAGGCGGGACAATATTATTTTTCGCCGCCGCAAACCAGGGCGTAAAAATACCCGTGGATATAAATGAATTATTCTGGCGCAATGAAGTTACGCTTATTTCGTCATACGCCGCAACGCCTCAGGAGCACCTCAGAGCGCTGAGCCTTATTGCCAGGCGTATGATAAAAGTGGATGAAATGATAACGCACAGGCTGGCGCTGGATGAGATCCAAAAAGGGTTTAAACTGGTGGCGGAAGCAAAAGAGTCAATGAAGGTTATAATCGAACCACAGAGATAACCCCTCCCCCGCCAATGGCGGGGTCGGGGTAGTTTTTCGGATTGAGAAAAAGAAAGGAAAAATCATGGACTGGGGAATGAAAAATCGGTTAAGCAGGATTTTTAAACAGGATGGCAGAACTGTGATGCTTGCGGTAGATCATGGGTATTTTTTAGGCCCGGTTTCAAAGCTTGAGGATCCAAGGAAAACAATAGAGCCGCTTATGCCCTATACGGACGCGCTTATGCTGACAAGGGGCGTATTGCGCAACTGCGTGCCCGCTGACAGCGGAGTGCCGGTCGTGCTAAGGGTTTCCGGCGGCAATAGCATCGTCGGGAAGGACCTTTCAAACGAGGGCCTTACCGTTTCCATGGAAGACGCTGTCCGCTTGAACGTATCCGCGGTGGCGCTTTCTATATATGTCGGCTCGGACCACGAGCACCAGACACTGCTGAATCTTACAGCGCTTGTTGATGAAGGTGAATGTTTAGGCATCCCTGTCCTGGCCGTAACCGCCGTAGGGAAAGAGCTTGAAAAAAGAGACGCAAAATATCTTGCGCTTTCCTGCCGCATCGCAGCGGAGCTCGGCGCCCATTTTGTAAAGACCTACTACTGTGATGATTTCGAGAAAGTCGTAAAGAGTTGCCCCGTGCCGCTTGTCATAGCCGGCGGTCCGAAATTAAATACGGAGATGGATGCGATAAATCTTGCCTATAAGGCTGTCCGGTCCGGAGCCAAGGGTGTTGACATGGGCAGGAACATTTGGCAGTCAAAGAACCCGGTTGGCATGATCAAAGCCATCAGGTCCATTGTTCACGAAGGCGCTACTCCTAAAAAAGCGCAGCAGTTTCTTAAATAACCAGAAAGTAGTCTCCCGGTTCTAATCAATCAAAAGCAAAGAGTATGGGAGTATTTTGTATATAATGTTAGTATTTAAAAAAGTTAGTAGTTTTCCTTGATTTATTAAAATCATATGGTATAGTTATATATTAGTGGGAAGATTTTAGTACAAGATATGAAAAAAACAATTATTAAACCCAGCCTTTGCATTTCTATCATAGCCATATTCGCCATTATGGTGTGCGCGGAGGCATCTTTTGCTCTTCGCCCAAGAGCCTTATCGGAAAGGTCTCCTGATAAGGCTCAAGAAGAATTGATAGAACCCATAAGCGAGCAAGACGCTTCGAATAAAGTGCTGAAAGCAAAATCCCTGAGAGGTGAATTAGAGGATTATTCCGGCAACCCGGACCTTGCCGTGTTTTTTAATGAGACGGACAGCAGGCATTATGCCGTGGAGCAGGTTGCCCAAAGGCGCAGAAATGACAACGGCAAGATCAGGATCCTTTCGGTCGGCTGCGGAGACGGGAAAGGCGCTTACAGTATAGCCATAGCGTTGTTAAAACTGGGCATCCCGAAAGAAAGAATAGAAGTTATCGGCGTTGATATAATCGGCCCTGCAATTGATGTTGCATCGTATGGCGTATATAGCGATCACGATATCAGGAAGACGGTAAATAATAGAAGCATGGAGGGTAACCCGTTTATCCGGCACGACCGGAAACAGGGCGCGTTCATAATCAGCGACGAAGCCCGTCAGTGTGTAAGGTTTAAACTATCAAATGCCGATTCGCGTGATAGGCTAAATGAAATCGGCAGGCAATTCGACCTTATAGACTGTAATAATGTGCTTGAATGGTTGGCGCCTTTTCCGGTGCAATTTAGCAATGTATTGGATAACTTTATTTTCTCGCTTAACGATACAGGGCTTTTATTTCTGGGGTTTTTCCAAAAACAACCCAATATGCAGCGCGTAAGGGAATATGTCGATGCAAACCAGGACCGCATTCATGTGATCAGATTCCCAAACCGGCCCGACGGCCAATCGTATTCTTCTTTGGACAGTTCGATATTGATCGCCCGTAGCATTACCCGCGGCAAAGAAGCAAGGGCTATAATGTCCTGCGTTATGCGTGCAACTGCTTTTGACGAACGCAAGGACCCGGGGGCAAAGCCTGCCGAAGCAGTAAATTTCCTTTCGGTCGCATTCCCGTTTTTCAACATGCCGGTCTCCCCAATGCACGCTATGATTTTTGAAACAGCAAAAACACGGATCATTCATGAGATATGCCTGCCCTCGGAGGACGATCCGTCTGCGCGCATACCGGACAACCTGATCGATTGGGGCGGCGCAAGCTCAGTCCTGCATGCCAGGGGTTTGTACGACTGCTACGACCTGCAAAATAAATGTGTTATTCACGTAATTGATGAGGTAAAAGGTAAAAAAGTAGGAGAGCTTTTCGGTTTTCCGCTCTCGGGCGAAAACGATGATTTTGAGAATTTATTGCCGGTTGTTTCATATACATCAAACAAGGATAATAAACTGCACATATTTATCACCAAACGGTTTGAACAGGACTACCTGCACTTTTTTGATACCGAGCAGAAGCGATTTCATCTTTTCGGATCGCACTCCGCCGAGAACCTTAAACACATGCGCCTTGCAGAAATGATAGAACAGGCGCGTTTTGAAAATTCTGCGGAGACTCAAACGCTTTCCCCGGCGCAGAAGGCGCTGCTATCCACTTTCAAGAGTTCCGTTTTTCTTCCTACCGGAAGGGACGCGATAAGTTCCTGGCATAAGTGGGTCATTGACATGTTGTCCCTTACTGAAACAGGGCGCAGATATCTCTATTCCGCGCTGGATGCCAAGGCTCCGCCGCTTGAAAACGCTTCATGGCAGGCATACCTTGGCCATCTCTATGAATATTCAGGGGCAGTTTTAAAGGAATGCAAGGCAGCAGGGTATCATACGCGCAGGGAGGCGCGCCACATATTCCGCTCATACCATCACGGAGACATCCGGGCTTTCGAAGAACAGTGCAGGGACCTGGGGATAGACCCTGTTTTGCTTAACGAAAGGATAGAGGACATAGAAAGGGCGCATGTTAAAAATTTAATGCGGGATTTTAAACCCGACAGGCTGATATTCGGCGAGGCCACAAGCGAAACGGATGTGGCAATACAGGATTCAAATCCGATCGTAGAAAAAACCCCCAAGCCAGGCAAGGAACAAGAGGTCCTGGAAAGTTATCTAAAGGCC
>JAPLLL010000144.1 GCA_026387595.1 Candidatus Omnitrophota bacterium | reverse complement strand
GGGAGAGAAGGGATTAACGATGCTGTGCGATATCTGCGGGAAAAATGAGGCGACGGTACACCTCACCGAGATAATAAATAACGCGGTCACGAAACTGCACCTGTGTGAGGACTGCGCAAAGACCAAGGCCTCGCAGATGGAGGAGCAGTTCGGGCTTGCCGAGCTTTTGGGCGGGCTGGCGGATTTTGGGCTGCAGATAGAATCCGCCGAGATGTCCAAGCTCAAATGCTCCAATTGCGGTTTTACGTACATGGATTTCAAGAAGGTCGGCAGGCTTGGGTGCGGCGAGGGTTACAATGCCTTCCAGGAAAACCTGACCCAGCTTTTAAGGCGCATACACGGTTCGGACCAGCATTACGGCAAGGCGCCTATCAAGGCAAAGGCCGCCGTAAAGGTGCGCGACGGCATACAGGAATTAAAGGCGCGGCTCGCAAAGGCGGTCCAGCTGGAGGAATTTGAAGAGGCGGCGAAACTGCGCGACCAGATAAGGGAATCCGAGAAAAAAATAGACAAGAAGAAAACCGCGCCGGAAAAATGAACCCAGCCCTTCCTTACTGCGAAGAAACTCTGGAAGCAGGAAGGGCTGGATAAAAGTGGAAGAGGCTATTAAGGTGAAAAACATAGACGAACTATTAGGCAAATTCAGCGAATGGCTCAAGGGAACGGGCCCGAATTCGGATATTGTTATTTCGACGAGGATACGCCTGGCCAGGAATATTGACAAGATACCTTTCACCCACTGGGCAGACAAGACGCAAAGGGAAACAGTGCTTTCTCTTATTAAAAAAGCCGCCCAGGATTCAAACCTATTAAAGGGCTCGCTCTATCTTAATATGGCGGACCTGTCCGAACTGGACAGGCAGTTTTTAGTGGAGCGGCATCTTATGAGCCCGGAGCACGCGCAGGACCCGGAATTCAAGGCCCTTGTGATCGAACCCCGCGAAATGATAAGCGTCATGATAAATGAAGAAGATCATCTGAGGCTCCAGGTAATCCAGTCCGGGTTCAACCTGCGCGATGCCTGGATATTAGCGGACAAGCTGGACACAGAATTGAACCAGTTACTTAATTATGCCTATTCCATAAAATGGGGCTACCTTACGGCCTGCCCGACGAACACAGGCACCGGCATGCGGGCATCCCTTATGCTGCATCTGCCCGCCCTTGTCATGACAAGACAGATAAATAAGGCGCTTCAGGCGCTCACGAAACTTGGTATAGCGGTAAGGGGCCTGTACGGCGAAGGCACAGAGGCCCTGGGGAATTTTTTCCAGATATCGAACCAGGTCACGCTCGGCAGGCCGGAAGAGGACATCCTCGGGAATTTTGAAAAGATCATGAACCAGATACTGACCCGCGAGGCGCAGGCGCGCAGGTTCCTCTACATGAAAGAAAAGGCAGCGTTGACAGACCAGATATCCCGGGCATTCGGCACGCTTAAGTCCACGCGCATAATAACAAGCAGCGAAACCATAAACCTGATGTCCAGTATACGGCTGGGTGTAAACCTGGGCCTTTTGCCGCAGGTTGATGTAAAGATTATTAACGAACTTTTCATAATGGTGCAGCCGGCGCACCTCCAAAAAATGGAGAACAAGATCCTGACGCCCAGCCAGCGTGATATAAGACGGGCGGATCTCATACGCGGTAAACTAAAATAGGATCATAGGACCGTAGGGCCATGGGTTCCTAGGAAAACGTCCTAAGACCCTACGACCCTAGGAACCTAAGACCCCAATAATAGAGGAGGACATAAGCAATGTTCAATCGTTTCACTGAAAGAGCAAGAAAGGTGATACTCTTGGCAAAGGAAGAGGCCAAGCGTTTTAACCATGACTATATAGGCACCGAACACATATTATTGGGTCTTATCCGCGAAGGCGAAGGCGTTGCGGCCGCGGTCCTTGAGAACCTGGGGCTTGACCCGGAAAAGATCCGGGCAGAGGTGGAAAAGCTGGTACAGCCCGGCCCGAGCACCGTCGTGTCGTCGGGCGACCTGCCGTTTACGCCGAAGGCAAAAAAGGTTATAGAGCTTGCAATGGATGAGGCGCGCAACCTGGGCCACAACTATATCGGTACAGAACATCTTCTTCTGGGCCTTATCCGCGAGGGCGAAGGCGCTGCAAGCCAGGTGCTCATGAACCTGGGGCTTGACCTGAACAAGGTCAGGGACGAGGTAATGCAGATATTGGGCAGCGCAACCCCGGGTTTTGATACAGGCGGGCAGCAGAAACCGCACATGGGCCCCGGCGCAGGCGGGCCTGCGGGAAAAAGCAAAACACCCGCTCTGGATGCCTTCGGAAGGGACCTTACGCTCCTGGCCAAACAGGATAAGCTGGATCCTGTTATCGGACGGCAGAACGAAATAGAGCGTGTGATACAGATATTATCCCGCCGGACAAAAAATAATCCCGTTCTTCTGGGTGAGGCAGGCGTGGGCAAAACCGCCATAGTAGAGGGCCTTGCGCAGAAGATAATTGCAGGCGACGTGCCGGAGATATTAAGGGATAAAAGGATCGTGATCCTGGACCTTGCGCTCATGGTAGCCGGCACAAAATACCGCGGCCAGTTCGAAGAGAGGATAAAGGCGGTAATGGACGAACTGAAACGTTCGGAAGAGGTGATCATATTCATAGATGAGCTTCATACATTAGTCGGCGCAGGCGGCGCCGAGGGCGCGATAGACGCGTCAAACATCCTTAAACCCGCGCTTTCAAGAGGCGAGATCCAGTGCATCGGCGCGACCACGCTTGATGAATACAGGAAACATATAGAAAAAGACGCAGCGCTTGAGCGCAGGTTCCAGACGATAATGGTGGAGCCGCCCAGCGTGGCCGAGACCATTGAGATACTGAAGGGCCTGCGCGACAAGTACGAGGCGCACCACAGGGTAAAGTTCACGGACGACGCGCTTGAGGCCGCGGCAAAATTATCAGACCGTTATATAAGCGGCAGGTTCCTGCCTGACAAGGCCATAGACCTTATAGACGAGGCAGGTTCCCGCGCAAGACTGTCTGTAATGACCACTCCGCCCGACTTAAAAAAGATGGAAGAACATATAGAGTACCTGCGGAAAGAAAAAGAAGGGGCGGTCGAGAGCCAGGATTTTGAAAAGGCGGCGAAGTTCAGAGATGAGGAACGAAAAAATAAAACCGAACTCATCAAGGTCAAAAAAGACTGGAAAGACAAGAAAGGCGTTGCCGAGGTGATCGTCACACCCGAGGAAATAGCGTATATCGTATCCAAGTGGACAGGCATCCCCCTCCTGAGGCTTGAAGAAAAAGAGACCGAAAAGTTTCTCAAGATGGAAGATGGCCTGCATAAAAGGATCATAGGCCAGGACGAGGCTATAGCTTCAATAGCGCACGCCGTGAGGCGTTCGCGCGCAGGCATAAAGGACCCAAAACGGCCGATAGGTTCGTTTGTGTTCCTGGGCCCGACCGGCGTAGGAAAGACGCTCCTTGCAAAGGTGCTGGCGGAATATCTTTTCGGGGACGAGAACGCGATAATCCAGCTGGATATGTCGGAGTATATGGAAAAATTCAATGTCTCGCGCCTGGTAGGGGCGCCCCCGGGATATGTCGGATATGAAGAGGGCGGCCAGCTGACGGAAAAGGTGCGCCGCAGGCCGTATTCAATAATCCTCTTAGATGAGATAGAAAAGGCGCATCCGGATGTGTTCAATCTTTTGCTGCAGATCCTGGAAGAGGGCCGGCTGACCGATTCGTTCGGCAGAAAGGTGGATTTTAAAAATACGATAATGATAATGACGTCCAATATCGGCGCAGAAATGCTCAGGAAGCAGGGGTCGCTGGGATTTAAAGCGCAGAGCGCGGATATAGATTACAAGACCATGAAGGAGCGGCTACTTGACGAGGTAAAGCGCGTGTTCAAGCCCGAATTCCTGAACAGGGTGGACGATATTGTTGTGTTCAGGTCACTTACCAAAGAGGACCTGTGCAGGATAATCGACATAGAGATAGCCGAACTTGAAAAGAGGCTGCATGACCAGGAGGTCGCGCTCGAGCTCACAAAAGAGGCGAAAGAATTCCTGATCGAGCGCGGTTTCGACCATGTATTCGGCGCAAGGCCTCTTAAAAGGACGATGCAGCGTTTTCTGGAGGACCCGCTTGCCGAGGACATTATTTCGGGGCGGATCAAAAAAGGCTCATTCGTAAAGGTCACAAGCAAGGTGGACCATTTGGTATTCGAGCAGGCGGATGCGAAAAGCACAGTTAGTTAAACGCAGGCGCACGTCTTTTGTATTATTGTCTTTTGCCCTGCTTTGGGTCGGGATGGACATGGGCATAGACGCCAAGAGCGGTGTCATAGCCAGGGACTTCAACGTGTTCCTGCAGGACAAGCTCAAAAGCGTGTTCGCCGGCAAAGAGATAAAACTCGCGCGGATGGAAGGCGGCCTGTTCAGGAGCCTGACAGTCGACGATGTGAAGATAGGTTCCGCCTTTTCGGTGGACAGGGTCATACTGCGGTATAATCTTTTCAACCTGCTTTTGCGGCGCTATGAAAAATTCGGCGGCATATATCTTATTTCGCCAGCGTTGTTTTTTAATTCAAGCGCCGCAGCAGGCGGGCAGCCGGGGCCGAACATGCCGTCTATGTCGGCGTCTCTGGCAGGGCAGCCGGGGCATTTCGCGAGGCCCATAGCGTGTCATGCCCTGAACGGGACGATCTTCGGCCCTAACAAAAAACCGATCGTGAGCAACCTGACAGGTTCTGTTGAATTTTTCAATTCAAATCTGCGATTTAACAATGTAAAAGGCAATTTTATGGGACTGCCTGTTATCGTGAACGGCAGCGCGGATAACCTGTTCGGTTCTCCCGTGCTGAAACTCAGACTGTCGGCAAAAGAACGCTACTACACGGCCAGGCTTGCGTTCAAGACCACGCCCAAGAATGAATTCGGCGCGGTGTGGGGATACCTGAACGTCTTTGACAAATACGGGGTTAATTTTAAGGGCAGGATCAATTTTGGCACCCAGAATGTAATTAAAATAGAAAAATTTTTCGTAGAAGACCTGGGTTTGCGCGTAAACGGCGAAATAAATGTCAAGGACGGCTCCGCCGTATTGTTGATAGAGCCCAAAACGGGTTTTGTCAAGGTAACGGGGAGCCTTAGCGAAGAGAACGGGCTCTCTATTTTTTCCAAGGCCAGCCATTTAAATTTTTTCGGGTCGGATTTTCTTAGTGATATCATAATAAACACAAAGATACACCAGTTAAAAAATGAGCCTGCGGTTCTAAGCGGTTCTTTAAAAACCCAGAATCTGATAATAAATTACAAGCCCTTTAAGGAAATAAGCGCCAGATGGGTATGGAAAAAGGATAAGTTTTTTATTAACTCGCTTTCGCTGGGCGATACATATAGATTAATGGGCTCCATCGGGCTGCGCAGGCCGTATGACCTTGACCTGAAACTTAACATAAACGGCGCTCATGTCGCGGACTGGCTGGTTTTCTCGAAATACGGCGATGACGGCATAATATCCGGGGTTTTAAGCGGGGAGGTAACCGTGCGCGGCCCCCTGAAAGAGCCTTCGGTAAAGGTCAAACTGAATTTAAAGGACGGGAACATAAAGGACCTGAAATTTGATTCCATAAATCTGAACCTTAAGGGCAAGGGGCCGGTATTGGCCATACACGATTCCAGGATAGTTAAAGAGGATGGCTGCCTTTATATTGACGGCGAAGTGAACCTTGCCAAACTGGGAAAACGGAACGTTTTCGAGGACGTAAGGGTCGAAACCGACCAGAAGACGATCGTGTGGGAGGGCTGGGATGTATCAAAGGATATCGACACCTCTGAGGTGAAACTTAAAAAGGACATAAACGAGGATTTCAGGATAAACTTTAAGACATATTCGGACCAAGATAAGAGGCTTTCCGAGCAGAGTGAAGGCGAAGTGGGCCTTGATTACAAAATACATAAAAACGATAGCATAAACCTGCGCATGAAGGAAGATGAGGCGGTTGTGGGAGTAGAGCGCAAGGTAAAATTTTAGGAGACTGATGTGCTAGAACATTTTCGCAGGCTGGGCGAGAGGTGCCTGGTTGTTTTAAGATACTCAGGCGGGATGTGGATCCTTTTTATAGAGACGGTGCTCTGGGTATTTTTGCCGCCCATGAGGCGCAAGCAGGTCATTGCCCAGATGAACGAGATCGGCGTGAACAGCCTCCCGATAGTGCTGATGACGAGTTTTTTCACGGGCATGGTGCTGGCGCTCCAGAGCGCCTACCAGATGCAGCGGGTTTCCGCCGAGATGTATATCGCATCGCTGGTAGCCATATCCATGTGCAGGGAACTGGGGCCGGTCCTGACCGCGCTGGTCGTCGCGGGGCGGGTGGGCGCCGCCATAACAGCGGAACTCGGCACCATGAAGGTCACCGAACAGGTGGACGCGCTTGAGACGCTGGCCACCAATCCGGTCAAGTATCTGGTCGTACCTAGGTTCCTGGCCCTGTTCTTCATGCTGCCGCTCCTGACCATTTATGCGGATGCTGTCGGCATATTAGGCGGATACCTTATAGGAGTGGGAAAGCTCGGCCGGCTTCGAATCTTCTATGCCCTTCAGGCCTACAAGGCCCAGGCATTCGGTCACGCGGCCCCTTATCTTGTCCCTTTGCCAATCAGAGTGTTCGATCAGGTTAAATCCCACGTTCTCTTCCACTGTAAGCGAATCGAAAAGCGCCGCGCCCTGGAACAGCATCCCGAATTTCATCCTGAATTTATTCAGTTCCCGTTCGGTCAGTTTTGTTATATCGGTGCCGTTTATTATGACCTGGCCTGAATCCGGCTTCATGATTCCTATGATATGTTTTAAAAGGACGCTTTTGCCGCAGCCTGACCTTCCTATTATGACCATGGTCTCTCCGGTGTTTATGGTCAGGTTCAGGTTATCCAGCACGACCTTGCCGTTAAACGATTTGCATAAATTTATAATTTCTATCATTCTATTACCTGAATGCGAAATAGAACAGCGCGGTAAACAGGCAGTCTACCGCTATTATTAATATAAAACTGGTAACAACCGAAAGCGTTGTGGATCGTCCCACCCCTTCGGCCCCGCCCTCGGTATTCAGCCCCTGATAACACGAAACAGTGCATATCACCATTGCGAACGCAAGCGATTTTATAAGGCCGGTAACAAAATCTTTTATGGCAAGCGGCTCAAACG
>JAPLLL010000090.1:15775-17253 GCA_026387595.1 Candidatus Omnitrophota bacterium | reverse complement strand
TGCTCTCGATACCCTCTTCTTTTAAGGCGTATGAGGCGTGGCAGCAGCAGTAGTCGAATTCTATACCCTGGCCTATCCTGTTTGGCCCGCCGCCCAGGATCAGGACTTTTTTATTCTTTGTCGGTTCGCTTTCGTCTTTTGTCTCATATGTCGAGTAATAATACGGCCGTTTTGCCTTGAATTCCCCGCCGCATGTATCCACAAGTTTATAAACCGCTTTTATCTTGCTCTTTTTCCTGTACGCCCTCACATTCGCCTCCGTGGAATTCAACAGGCATCCGGTATTTTAACGGCGCCCTTCCCGCTTTTGTTCCTGTATTTCTTTATCCTTTCCTCTGTCTCAACTATTTCTTTTATATTATCTATGAACCACCTGTCTATTTTGGAAAGTTCATATATCTCGGCCGTGCTCAGGCCCATTTTTATAGCGTATCTCATATAAAACAGCCTGTCATCGTTCGGAACCCTTATCTTTTCCTTTATTTCCCCGATAAGTTCTTCCGGCGGCGACTTGAGCCTCATATCCGCGATAGCGTCTTTTCCGTCGCAGCCAAGGCCGAATCTTCTTGTCTCGGTTGACCTTATGCCTTTCTGCAGCGCCTCCTTGAAATTTCTGCCTATGGACATTGCCTCCCCGACCGCTTTCATGGATGTATTTATAATACGCTCCGTTTGCGGGAACTTTTCAAACGTAAACCTGCAGATCTTGAACACGCAGTAATCCACCGTAGGCTCAAAGAAGGATGTGGTCTTCGCGGTGACCTCGTTTAATACCTCCGGCAGCGTATATCCGACAGCGAGTTTTGTTGCGACCCTTGCTATCGGAAAACCCGTTGCCTTAGATGCCAGCGCCGAGCTCCTCGAAAGCCTGGGATTTACTTCTATTATAACGATATGGCCGTTAGCCGGGTTCTGCGCAAACTGTATGTTGGCGCCTCCGCCGGTTATACCTATCTTGCGTATGATCTTCTTTGAGCAGTTCACGAATTGTGTGTACTCCTCGGCAGTCAGGCTCTGCGAAGGCGCAACAACCATGCTGTCGCCTGTGTGCACGCCCATCGGGTCAACGTTTTCCATGGAGGTGATCATGATCACGTTATCAACGCAATCCCTCATGACCTCAAATTCTATTTCTTTCCAGCCCAGCACTGACTGCTCGACCAGCACCTGGTGCGTCGGGCTTATCTCTATGGCTTTTCCGAGCGCAACTTCAAGCTCTTCTTTGTTATAAGCGGTTGCGCCGCCGGATCCGCCAAGACAGTATGCCGGCCGCAATATAAGCGGGAACCCTATGCCCAGCCCGATCTTTATGCCGTCTTCAACGTTTGTCGCTATCCCGCTTTTCGGCACGTCGATGCCTATCTCAAGTATGGCCTTTTTAACAAGTTCCCTGTCCTCTGCCCGCGATATCGCGTCAACGTTCGCGCCTATTGACTCAACACCGTATTTTCTGAGCACCCCTTCTTTCATGAGGAAGA
>JAPLLL010000090.1:0-15756 GCA_026387595.1 Candidatus Omnitrophota bacterium | reverse complement strand
CCCAGCGTTGGCAATATCGCGTCCGGCCTTTCTTTTTTTATTATTTCCGTGACGACCTCGATCGTCAGCGGCTCTATATATGTCACATCCGCCATGTTGGGGTCCGTCATGATAGTGGCGGGATTTGAGTTTACGAGTATTGTAAAATACCCCTCTTCTTTCAGGGCCTTGCACGCCTGAGACCCGGAATAGTCAAACTCGCACGCCTGGCCTATTACTATCGGCCCTGAGCCGATCATGAGTATTTTGTGTATGTCCTTACGCTTTGGCATATTCTACCTCTTTCTTATGCTGTCTTGCCGTTTGTTTCTTCCCGATATCAAGGAATCTCTTGAACGCGTTGTTCACCTCGTCAAACCCGGGGCTTACCGGGTAATATTGCGTCGAGATAAATTTAAGTGCCCGCGATTCCATTTCCTCTATGGAATTATCATTTACATTGCGCAGGGTTATTTCTATGTCCCTTCTATTTTTGAATGATGAATCATCCACTACGACAGAGTGGTTCTGCACCGTAATGTCGCCTTTATAGGAATTCGGGTTCTTTACGGGATAATTTACGCCGCGGTGGCCCACCTTCAGCCTTTTAAGCTTTGCCCCGAGCGCAATACCTATTATGTGGTGCCCTGTTGATATGCCCAGCATGGGGATCCTGCCAAGCAGTGTTTTAACGGTCTGCGCCGTTGTAAGGACCGATACATCCTCTTCCGGCCCGTTTGATATCACCAGGCCATCCGGCTTCATCGCGATGATCTCATCTGCCGGTGTATCATACGGCAGCAGCGTCACGCTGCACCCGAGTGTTTTCAGCTGTTTTATAAAGCTGTTTGTCATGCCAAGGTCCAGGACGGCTATCCTGGGGCCTGAGTGGTTTTTTACAACCTCGACCGGGCCATCTACCGAGATCTCCCTTACAAAATCGTTCTTCGGTTTTTTCTTATATTCTTTCACCTTTTTAAGGAGCGCCTCTTTGTTCTGAGTTTTAGTTGATATTATGCCGAACATCTCTCCGCTGTCCCTTATTGTTATCGCAATAGTCCTTGTATCAACATCGCTTATGCAGACGGTGTTCTCTTTCTCAAGAAAGCCTTCGAACGGGCCCTCTGCCTGCCAGTTCGAATAGATCCTTGAGGCCTCTTTTATGACCGCGCCTGCGAGCCAGCATTGTTTTGACTCGTAAAATTTTTTGGCAACGCCGTAGTTTCCTATCAAGGGATATGTCATGACCAGTATCTTGCCCGCATTTGCGGGATCGGTCATCTGCTCCTGGTACCCGACAACCGCGGTATTCAGGACCACCTTGCCGATACGCTCCCCCGGGCTACCTATGGATAAACCGCTAAAGACGCTGCCGTCCTCCAACACTAAAACCGCTTTCATGACTTTCCCCCTTTTTTTATGCTTTATATGCTATTTTCCCGCCCACAATAGTCACAACTGCCGCCCCTTTCAGCGTCTTGCCTATAAAAGGAGAATTTTTGCTCTTCGATTTTATGTCCTGTTCTTTATACACCCATTGTTTTGACGGGTCGATTATCACGATATCCGCGTCGCTGCCTGCTGACAGGCTGCCTTTTGATCCCAGTCCAAGTATTTTGGCCGGGTTAAGCGACATAAGCTCAACAAGCCTTTGCCAGGATATTAATTTTGTATCGATAAGGTTCATGACTGCCAGCGGAAACGAGGTTTCAAGGCCTATCATGCCGAACGCGGCGTAATCATATTCAACATCTTTTTCGTGTTTCCCGTGAGGCGCGTGGTCAGACGCTATCACATCTATGGTGCCGTCTGAAATCGCCTTTTTCACGGCATCAACATCCTCTCTTGACCTTAGCGGCGGATCTACCTTTGTATTTGTGTCATATCCGGCCACGCATTCGTCTGTCAGCGAAAAATGATGCGGCGTAGCCTCGGCAGTGACTTTGATGCCGTCTTTTTTGGCTTTTCTTATGATATCAATTGATTCCTTACAGCTTACATGGGCAATATGCAGCCTGGCGCCTGCTTTTTTAGCCAGCTCTATATCTCTTTTTACTATTTCGTATTCCGCCTTTTTCGGCATGGCCCTTAGGCCCAGCTTCGTTGCGATAATACCTTCGTTCATAACCCCTTTGTCGGAGATCTTTTTATCTTCGCAGTGCGGCATTAAGAATGTCGAGTTCTTTTTCGCCTGCTTAAGCGCTTTGAGCATGACCTCTGGATCTTCAACGGAATTCCCGTCGTCTGAGAGCGCTACAACGCCTGCTTTTTTCATGCCCTCCACATCTACTATTTTTTTGCCGTCCCTGTCTTTTGTAATTGCCCCTACAATAAAAACATTTGCGACAGCGGTCCTTTTTATTATATCCTTTAAAGCCTTTACTTCTTTAGGGTTGTCTATTGCCGGCTCTGTGTTGGGCATACAACAAACACTGGTTACCCCGGAGCAAACAGCGGCATGTGTTCCCGTTGCAACCGTTTCCTTATCTTCCCTGCCCGGCTCTCTTAAATGAACATGCATGTCAATAAGGCCCGGGGCGACTATTCTATCCTTGGCGTCTATTACCTCGGCGTCTTTTGCCTCGATCGACTTTGCTACTTTTTCTATTTTTACGCCGGATATGAGCACATCCATAACAGCGTCGATCTTATTTTTCGGGTCTATGACGTGTCCGTTTTTTATCAGGTATTTCATATGGCACCCCCTTGCGCGTGGGTAACCAGATATAAAACAGCCATTCTCACGGCGATCCCGTTTGTGACCTGCTCCAATATTACTGATTTGGGCCCGTCTGCAACCTCTGCGGATATCTCAACGCCCCTGTTTATAGGGCCGGGATGCATGACCAGTATGTGTTTCTTTGCCCCTTTAAGCCTGTCTTCTGTTACGCCGTATGCCTTAAAATACTCCATCCTCGAAGGAAACGCGCTTACGTTGTCCCTTTCAAACTGCATTCTTAAGACATTTATAGCGTCTGCTTCTCTTATGGCCTCATCAAGGTCGTTTGTAACCTTAACGCCGAAACTTTCCATTCCCGGGGGTATCAGGACAGGCGGGGCGCACACAGTGACCTGTGCCCCTAATTTTGTAAGCCCCCAGATATTGGAGCGCGCAACCCTTGAATGGGCGATATCACCGATTATGCTTACCTTAAGCCCTTTTATCCTGCCGAGCTTTGATTTCAGCGTGAATATATCCAGGAGCGCCTGCGTCGGATGCTCGTGCCAGCCGTCTCCCGCGTTAACAACGCTCGCCTTGACGGATTTAGATAATATGTACGGGGCGCCCGAGCAGTTGTGCCGGACTATTATCACGTCGGCCATCAGGGCCTCGATATTCCTTCCCGTATCTATCAGGGTCTCTCCTTTTTTAACGCTTGATACCTCGACCGCGATATTTATCACGTCGGCGGAGAGCCTTTTTGCCGCCAGCTCGAAAGAGGTGCGGGTCCTTGTGGACGGTTCATAAAAAAGGTTGACCACTGTTTTGCCTCTCAGGGCCGGGACTTTTTTGATGCGCCTTGTTGTGACCTCTTTAAAGCTGTCTGCCGTGTTCAGGATCAGCTCTATCTCCTCTTTGGAAAGTTCCTCAATCCCGAGCAGGTCTTTTCTTTTCCAGGCTAATTTTTCTGGCATAAAACCACCTCATCGGTCCCGTCCGCTTCGCTCAGCCTTACCTCCACCACTTCGTCAAGCGAAGTGGGCACGTTCTTGCCGACGTAGTCGGCGCGTATCGGAAGTTCCCTGTGGCCTCGGTCTATCAGGACAGCCAACTGTATGTTTTTTGGCCTGCCGAAGTCAATAAGCTCATCCAGCGCGCACCTTATTGTCCTGCCCGTAAACAGGACATCGTCTACCAAAATTATCATTTTTCCGTTTATGTCAAAATCTATCACGGTTTCTTTAACTACAGGCTGCTCAGCCACCTGTGTCAGGTCGTCCCGGTAAAGCGTTATATCCATAGCCCCCACAGGGATATCCTTGCCGGATATTTCCTTTATATTGGCTGCCATACGGTTCGCGATCAATTCGCCCCTGTTCCTTATACCCACGATAACAAGGCCGTCTGTGTCTTTGTTCTTTTCCAGTATCTCGTGGCTCATGCGGATAAGGGCCTTCTCCACTGCTTCCTTATCCATTATCTTGGCCTTCTCAGTAAAACCCATTATACCCCCCAATTTTTATCGCTTACATCCTGGAAATTGATCCCGACCCCGCCAACGGCGGGGGAGGGACGTTAAAAACAAAAATACCCATCCATCACTTGATGAACAGGTAGTCTTCCTTTGTTATACAACTTCAAACTATGCATTTTTGCCTTTCCCGCCTCACAGGGCGGGACTTAAAGGTGAAATTTACTGTGCTTAAATTGTACCACGCAGGATTTATTCGGTCAAGTAAAATTATTTGGTAAATTTCATCCCGAGCACCCGTTGAAATCACTACTCGAGTGCGAGGGATCTATTTTTCTGGCGGCGGCGGCAGATGCCTTTTTTGGTTTTTTCCATGAAATCCGCCATGTGCAGGATTTCTTTTGCAGGATCCGGGATCTTCCTTATTTCTTTTATGGCAGTGGGTATGCTAAGGCCTAAATGATAGATTATTTTATATGCCTCTTTTATCTGTTTTCTGGCCTCAACGCTTATGCCTGAGCGCCTCAGGCCCACCAGGTTCAGGCCGCAAACCTCCGCGTCACATTCAAGCAGCGTATACGGCACAACGTCCTGCACAACGCGCGTAAGCCCGCCTATCATTGCCATTGTGCCTATCCTTGAAAACTGATGCGAAGCTGCCCCGCCGCCCATAAAAACCTTATCTTCAACCTCGGTATGGCCGCCCAGCAATACGTTGTTGCACATCACTATCTCGTTGCCGAGCTTGGAGTCATGGCCCACGTGCGAAGCAGCCATAAGATAGTTCTTGTTCCCTATTACCGTGATCCCGCCTTCTTTAAAGCTTCTGTGTATGGTGACGTATTCCCTTATAATGTTGGCGTCGCCTATCCGGGTGCCGGTTTTCTCTCCTTTATACTGCAAATGCTGGGGCTCATGGCCGATTACGGCGCCCATATGGATAATATTGTCTTTTCCTATAATGGTGCCGCCTGCCACATACACGTTCTGCCATAGTCTGGTGTTATCGCCTATGACAACCCCGTCTTCAATAACGCACCACGGCCCTATCTCGATATTTTTGCCTAATTGGGCCTTCTTTGACACGATTGCGGTTTCATGTATTTTCACCCAGCCCCTCCTGCTTTAACCCAGCACCCTCCATCAGGAGGGGCTGGGTTCATCTTGGCCTCATGCAGATCACGAATTCGCCCAGCGGTTTGGTATTGGTAAAATGCTCAATGAGAGCACTTACCTTTTCTCGTCTTATTTCTTCGAATTTCTTTGTCAGTTCCCTCATGCACGCGAGTTCGATATCGCCGAATACCTCCTTAATATCGTTCAGCGTTTTTAACAGTCTGTGCGGTGATTCATAAAAAATAACCGTTTTTTTCTCGTCTAAAAATTCCTTAAGCCTGTTTTTTCTTGCCCCTGGTTTAATCGGTAAAAATGCGTCAAATATGAACCTGTCAGTAGGCATGCCTGATACGACTAGCGCCGCGATTATTGCTGATGGCCCTGGTATCTGCTCCACCCTTATGCCGTTGTCTATGGCAAGTTTTATAATGTGCGCGCCGGGGTCAGAGATCCCGGGCGTGCCTGCATCAGAAACAAGGGCGATGGTCCTGCCTTCCTTAAGTGACCTGATCAGATGATCGCCTTTGGTAATTTTATTGTGTTCGAAGTAGCTTGTAAGCGGCCTGTCTATGCCGTAATGAGAGGTAAGTATTTTCGTGTGGCGCGTGTCTTCAGCCGCAATAAGGTCAGCCGATTTTAATATCTCTATGGCGCGCAGGGTTATATCCTTTAGGTTGCCTATCGGCGTGCTGACTACGTAGAGCGTTCCGGTTGTCATTTACGGCAGCTGGTCCTCTGAAGGCGGGGCAGTCCCCCTGTATTTTATCTCACCGCTTTGATCGACCAGGATGTTCGCGGGTATTCCCATTACACCGTACTGGCTCGCAACCCTGTTATCCTCGTCCACCAAAACCGTATAATCAATGCCCTGCTGTTTGGCAAAAGATTCAACTTTTTTTGGGCTCTCGCCTATGTCTACCGAAAGTATCTTAAGCCCTTTTTTAGCGTGCGATGAATTCAGCTGTTTTAGCTCCGGTATTTCGTTCCTGCAATACGGGCACCATGTCGCTCCGAAAACAAGAAGCGTTGCCTTATTCGCGGCAATTGTATCCTTAAGACTGACCTGCTTGCCGGATATATCAGGCAGCGTAAAATCAGGCGCCTTGTTCCCGATGCCAACGCCTTCGTTCTGCGCGCATGAGATATTTGTAAAGGCCAGTAAGAAAGTTAGGCTATAAACTATGAACCATAAGCTATAAACTGTTTTTTTCATATCATCATCCTCCCCATTTGCACCAGGAAATATTCGCCGAGCAGTATCAGTATCCATCCGATACCTTTTTTAACCTTTTCCATCCATGGCCCCGGCTTTGGAAGCGCCAGAATAACGCCTGCGGATGTGCCCACCAAAATTAAAAGGACACCCATGCCCATGCTGAACGTAAATAAAAGCGATACCCCGTATATGAGATTCTGCTTAGTGGCCACGTATGAAAGGAGCGCGGCAAGCACTGCTGCCGTGCACGGCCCTGCGACAAGGCCGGATACGATCCCCAAAACGTAGATCGTAAAGAAGCCCTTGCCCTGCGTATTCGGCCTTAACCGGCCAAAGGCCGCGGGAAATCGAAATGTAAAAACACCCAGCATGCTAAGGCCCATAAGAATGAATATATTACCCAGAAGTAAATAAACCAATGGGTTAGCGCTTACCTGGCCGAAGAGCCTGCCTGAAAGCGCTGCGAACGCGCCCAGCGCGGAATACGTCGTTGCTACGCCTAAGACATAGAATATGGAGAGGAAAAATCCCCTGAGTTTTGAGCCGCCTGCCTTTGACCCGATGAACGCAACGGTTATCGGTATCATCGTATAGATGCACGGCTCAAAACTTGTGCTTATCCCGCCCAGAAAAGCGGCCAGGTACGCCAATACAGGCGATTGCGTAAGATATGAGTTTATGTTGCTAAGGAATTGTTCCATCTGATAACAGAATACTATAAAGGCCGCGCTCAATCAAGGGAATTTGCGGCTTCTTTTGCCAGCGCCTGCGCCTCTTGGATCTTCTGCCGCTGGATCTGCTCGCCCATATCCATTGGCTGGGCAACAATAAAGGTAATGTCGGTAATGCCTGCGAGCCCGAATATAGCACGTAAATACGGCTCCTGCATGTCAAGCTTGCGCGCCTCGTCGGAAAGATATTCGCCGCCTCGGCTCGCTATGACCGTCATTTTCTTATTTTTTACCAGGCCTTCCACCCCTGTCTTTGTGTATCGGAACATGTATTTCGGCTGGATGATGATATCAATATACTGTTTAAGCATGTATGGAATGCTGAAGTTCCACATAGGTGTGCTTATAAGATAGGCGTCGGCAAGAAGAAATCTCTGGATATGCGCGACAATGTCTTCCCACGCCTCTTTTAATTCGCCGTCAAGGTCTTTTCCGCCTAAAAGTACGTACTTTCCGTCCACTCTCTTTACGGTGAGAGAAGGCAGCTGCTCCTTTGACAGATCCAGCTCCTCCACTGTCCATCCGGGATGCTTGTTTTTAAATGCCTCGAGGAACGCTTCCGACACCTGCAGCGTGCGGGATTCCTTTCCCCTGGGCGTGGCTATTATATGCAATAATTTCTCCATACACACCTCCTTATTTAATGCGCGACCTTATTCCACGCTTAGCGCTTTTGAGCTCTGCCACAGGCCGTGGATATTGCAATAGCTGGAGGCATAGATATTCCCCGGCTTATCAGTCTTAAAGCTTGCTGTGGTTTCCGGATGGGTGTACACAGTGCTTGTATCCGGCCCCTGCGCCGATTCCCCGTGCGCGTTAAATTCTGCCCTGGCTACCTGGTACGGGAATTTCTCGCCCTGCGGATGAAAATAAACCTCGATCCAGCGGATGTGGTGCTCGGTCTTATTCGGATGCGCTATTTCTTTGCCGACAAAAACCGTAATTTTTATAATGACACCCTTCTTTGCCTTGTCCGGCGCGTCTATTACCGGCACATGCTTTTCCGTTTTCCAATCCGCTTCCTGAAACAGTTCCTTTAAGTTTGACATATGTTCCTCCTTATTTTACGGCTGGACTTTCAAAAGACAGGCACTACCCGAAGACAGCAGGAGTTCGCTCTTAAAACCAATTCGTTTGGCAATTTCTTGCAGCTCATTGGTCTGTTTCTTTTTTATCACGCAGTATGTGATCCCGTTTTTGCGCAAAAACCCGAATATCTTTTCATGCGTATCCAGGAACGGCACGGGATGTGGGCTGAAAAAATTCGGCTCGTCCGGCGCAAACACCGCCACTTCCCTATTTGTATAATACAGGACGCCCCTGGCAAACGGCTTGGAAGCCAGTATAAGACCCTTTGAAACGGGCTGTTCTTGAAGGCACGCGCTGATGCTTTCTATTGATAAATAGGCATCGGTCTTTTCTCTGTTTACAGGGCCGGCGAAAAGGAATAGCGGCAGCGTCACTGAGAGCATATAAACAGCGGGCCGCAGGTGGTTCTTCAGAATAAAGAAGAGCATGGTCAAGAGCCATATGAGGACAACAGCGGCATATGCCCACACAAGCGCTATCGTGTCGCTCAAAAGCTTAAGTTTAAAACCTACGATATTAGCGCCGATACATGCCGCAATGATCGCGGTTGCCCAGCTCAGTAAAAGCAGCCCTTTCCCGACGGTTTTGCGCGCCGGGTTATCCAGTAGATCGGTAATATAATCTCCGCACATCAACGCAAGGGCCGGGAACAGCGGCACGACATAGGCTATAAGTTTGGAATGCGCCATCTGGAAGACAACAAACACCACTGCGATCCACCATATAAGGAATTGATACATGGGAGACAGTGCCGGCCGCGTCCTTATAAGGCGGTACGCTGCGGCGGCCAGGAAAAATGACCATGGGAAAAAAAGCCCGAAAATGGAACCGAGATAAAAATACCACGTGTCCCCGCCAAGGTGTTCCGCAAAAAGAAGCCTGCGGATATGGTCGTTATAAAAGAATTCGCTGATAAAACTGTTCCCGTATTTCGCAATTATATAAACGTACCATGGCAGGCTAACAGCGGCAAAAACCGCAATACCTGCAAGAAAACCGTATGTGAATAAGAATTTGATATTTTTATTGGCGGCTAAAAACAATCCGGCAGAAATAAGCGGCAGAATTATCCCTAATGGCCCTTTGGTCAATGTTGCCAGGCCAGCGAAGAGGAAAAACAGGATGAGTCCTGTATTTTTATTTTTTTGGACAGAGTAGCCCCAGAAAAACGACAGCATCGCAAAAAGTATAAAGACCGAAAAAACCATATCAGTGAATACGGTCCGGCCCAGTCCGATGTAAATGATGTTTGACGCCAGCACGATAGCGCAGATAAGCGCTTTTTTCTTGTTGTTAAATCCGAGCAGCGCTAGCAGATATACCGCGATAACGCCCAGCGTGGCAAATACCGCCGGAAAGAAGCGCGCCGCATAAGGGGTTACCCCGAACATCAGGAACGCTATGCGCAGGAGCCAATACAGGAATATGGGTTTTTCAAACTGAGGCTGGCCGAAAAGGAACGGGACGTTCCATTCGTGGCGGAGGCTCATTTCCCTTGCTGTCTGTGCATAGAAGACTTCATCAGGGTCGGAAAGCGGCACTAAATTGTTCCCAAGCATGAAAAATGCGTAGGAGAGTATTAGAAGAAACAGGATATGCTTAACCGAGCTTTTCATTTTTATTGCCTTGCTCTACCAGCCCGATTATATATGAAATACCTTACCTAGGCAACTATTTTATCCATGAAAGTATTTCTTTTTGAACCTTAGCGCGACATTAACAAGTATTATAAGGGCCGGCACTTCGATCAAGGGCCCGATAACCGTGGCAAACGCCTGGTCTGAACTGATCCCGAAAATCGCGACTGCCACTGCGATGGCAAGTTCAAAATCGTTGCTTGCAGCGGTAAAAGAGGCTGCCGTTGTTTGCCCATAATTGATCTTCATCTTCCGGGCAATGAAGAACGTAACAAACCACATGAAGAAGAAATATATGATAAGCGGCACGGCGATCCTTACTACATCAAAAGGCATCTGTATGATATATTGCCCCTTAAGTGAAAACATGACGATGATAGTGAACAAAAGCGCAATGAGAGTCATTGGGCTTATCCTGGGAATAAAAACATCTTCGAACCACTTCTTGCCTTTCAGATTAATAAGACTAACACGCGTCAGGATTCCTGCCAAAAACGGTATCCCCAGATAAAAAAGAACTGTTTTGGCCGCTTCGGCCATCGAGATGCTAATATTCAAACCCTTTGCAAGCCCCAGCCAGTTAAGGCCGACAGTAATAAATAGATAGATATAGGCGGCGTAAAACAAGACCTGGAAAAACGCGTTAAAGGCAACAAGCCCTACGGCAAATTCCCTGTCCCCTTCCGCAAGCTCATTCCACACCATGACCATGGCGATACACCGCGCAAGACCGACTAAAATAACGCCGATCATATACTCCGGATAATTCCTAAGGAATATTATTGCGAGGATAAACATTACCAGCGGGCCAACTATCCAGTTTTGCACAAGGGAAAGGATGAGTAATTTGGGCCTATCGAATACTTTCCCCATTTCTTCATATTTTACCTTGGCAAGCGGCGGATACATCATAAGGATAAGGCCTATGGCTATCGGGATCGAAGTCGTGCCGACCTGCATATTGGATATAATTTTCGTTACGCCGGGAACAAAATATCCCAAAGCGATCCCGGTTCCCATCGCAGCGAATATAAGCGGCGTAAGCAGTTTATCCATCAGCGACAATTCGCGCTTTAATTCTTTTGTTTCATGCCTGGAGTACTCCATTGCCAGTCTCCTATTAAAATTTTTGTCTTTAGAAACCATCTAAAATAGTTTAAAAATATAGATCCCGGTATAATACAATCCTACAATGATAAAAATTACGCCGGTTATCCTGCGGGTGTAATATTCAAGCTTAGTGATCTTGCGGAACCAACGGCTCAATGAGGTAACACCAAGGGCTATAGCTACCGCGAACAGAAGCACCGGAAGGCCTGTCCCCACCCCGTAAACGAACGGCAACAAAGTTCCGACCTTGCTATTGTGCGCCAAAGGAATAAGACTACCAAAGAATAGCGCCGCCGAAATTGGACAAAACGCCAGCGCAAAAATAAACCCAAGTAAAAAAGCACCCGGAGCACCGGACTCCGCAAGCCTGGTATGATGTTTTTGTGAAAGTGAGACCCCCGGCAAGCGAATAGTTATTATTTCCAGTAAAATAATTCCGGTAAGAATTAATAGCGGCCCCAAAGCTTTGCCCATGTATTTCTGTAAAAACTGAGCAACTTGGGGAACGCTTAAAAGAGAATTGATGATAATCCATCCCAGGATCGCGTAAGATGTCATTCTGCCAAGCGTGTAAGCCAATCCTGAAATGAACACAAGAAACGGATGGGTTATCTTCTTGGATAAAAAAGAAATGGCAGCCACGTTACTGGCTAAAGGACATGGGCTTATTGAAGTTAACACGCCCAGCCACAATGCCGATGCAAAACCTATAAAGATTTCTGTCATTCGGCTTCCTTCAATAAATCGGCAACTCCGCTCTTCACATAATCAATAAATCTTTGCTTATTACCAGCGTATTCCCAAATCTTATCAAGATTTTTACACTTTACTTCTTTGCCGTCTTTAACTAAAGATAAAATAAGCGATTTAGTATACAGCTGGTAATCACTTACATAATGTTCGTTGCCTTTCTCATCCACATTAATGGTCTTAAACTCCAACTTTCCCGATGCAAGTGCATCCTTGAAATTGGTTTCTATGGCTTCCTTTGAATACTGTTCAAGTTTATGGCAGGTAGGACAGCGAAATGCCCCGTGGAAATAATAGGCAATAGCTTTGGTTGAGGGTTCATTCTGATCGGCAAAAGCTGAAAAATTTACGCTAATTACCGCAACAGCCGTCAGAAGAACGAGAACTAATTTCTTCAGTTTTTCCTCCCTATTTTGAAATGATCTTCTTGATCTCGTCTTTACTTAATACCTTACCAGCTGATACAACGGTACCGTCAACCGCCAAGGCCGGTGTCATCATCACGCCGTATTCGGTAATCTTATCAATATCAGTCACCTTGCCGATCTCGGCTTGGATATTAAGCTCTTTAACCGCCGCCTCAGCGTTAGCGGTAAGTTGTTTGCACTTGGGGCAACCTACTCCTAATATTTCGATTTTCACCCTATTCCCCCTGTTATATATTTTCTCTTTTCATCTTTGCGGCGTTTTCCCGGTCAATTTGTTTCTTGATCACTTCTATGATGAAATCCAGCGCTCCTTCTTTATCGCGATCAAGAGCAATCTGCTCTACTTTAAGTAAGTCGCCCTCCGTGAGATTAACGGTTTTTTTGATTGTCATTTTTACCTATCAGTGAACTATTGCCCCGTATATCAAGCCTGAAATGGTTGTGAATACTATAATTAATCCTACATATGCAAGCGTTCTTTTGTTCCCTATAAATTTTCTCACCACAAGGATGCTTGCCAACGAGATAACAGGGTCCGCGAGCAGATATGCCAATAGCGGCCCCTTCGCCATCCCAAGGCCTAAGAACATTTTTGCCATAGGAACTTCTACCAACGTCGGGAAATACATGAACACTCCGAATAATGCAGCAATAAGATTAGCAGCTATTGTATTCTTACCCATAAAGGTCGCAAGGAAGTTCTGGGGTAATAGCTTTGTTAAGACCCCTGCGATAAAAATACCACCTAAAAGCAGCGGAAATATCTTCTTAGTGAAACTCCATGTTTCAGAAAGCCATGCCCTGGTTTCTTCTTTTGTAAATAATAATTTGGCCAATATTGCCAAGATAATTACCAAGACTGATATGCCGCTATATCTTAAGTAGCCATTTACCCTCGTCCCTACGATAAGAATGGCTAAGAGTGTGGCGAAGAACATGATGAGCCTGTGCTTCTGGAAGAAAGGCAACTTTTCCGTGCCCTTGGCTTCGGCGCTTATGATAGCGGGAGCTGCTTGAGCCTCCTCCTCTATATCTTCTTTCTTAAACAGCGTAGATATTATTATGCCAATTAGACTCGCAAAAGTAACAGACAGGATTATTCTGGCTAGAGCGAAGTTCCATCCTAAAACACTTCCGGTAAAAAGAATAGCCATTATATTAGTTGCAGGGGCAGTATATAGGAAAGCTAAGGCAGGACCTATGCCTGCGCCTTTCTTTTTTATCCCTGCGAATAAGGGTAAGATTGTACAAGAACATACTGCCAGCATTAGGCCTGCGACAATTGATAAGGGGTATGCCTTATACTTTGGGACTTTCTGTCCGAGGTATTGAATAATTTTTTCTTTCGGAAGCAAAGCCGACATGGCGCCTGCAATAAAAAATGCCGGGACAAGGCACGTTAAAACATGAGCAGAAACATACTCTATTACGGCTTTTATACCTGCAATAAGTAAATTAGTTATTATCATTTAATATAATCTTCCTGATTCTTCCGTTTTTTGACCCTCTTGATAATCTGACAACAACCCCCTTCGATACGAATAGCTTTAATATTCACTAACCCATCTGCGATCTTCTTTTGAGCAGAAGTTAAAATTCTTGAAAACGTCGGTCGGGAAACTTTCATTAACTTTGCCGCTTTGAGCTGTTTTAATCCTTCAAGGCAAGCTAGTCGCACAGCTTCAAACTCATCAAGAGACAAATAAACCTTTTCGCACTTGCTTAACGGCTTGCATTGTGGCTTAAAACAGCGCTCACCCGGAGCGCACTTAACCCATCTGGTTTTCTTAGGCCTCAATGTAGCCTCCTATAGTTATGAACGCATGTTCATAACTATTTTATCACATTATTTTATTCCGTCAATGAAAATTTGTGTGAGGGAGGAGAAGGGATTTACTGGCGACCCCGGCGAGTCTGCTACGCCCTTCGTTAATTGGTCGCACTGGTAGGGCTACGCAGAACTTGCAAGTTCCTTCGAAGCCCCACCGGAATTTTTCCATATTTGAGCGGCGGAGTAGAACGACCCCGGCGAGATTTGAACTCGCGTCGCGTGCGTGAAAGGCACGTGTCCTAGACCAGGCTGGACGACGGGGTCGGGTTCTTACTTAACAATCGCTTAAAAGCTTTGCCACCTTTATAGCTTTTGATCTGTTTTTCTCTGTGAATAGCGTCTATTTCAGTTTTTATAGTTTCGTAATAGACTATTGTAAACGGCCCTCTGCGCATTACAGATTTCGACTTCCCCTTATTGTGTTCACTCAACCTTCTCTCTAGATTATTTGTATAACCTATATAATGCCGGCTATCCTTCGAGCTCTTTATTATATAAACGTAATACATTTACACAATATTCTAGACCAGGCTGCCCCGCCCAGTAGTATCCGCAAGGGGCGGGATCCCGCACCCGATGGTCGGCCGCCTATTTGAGGCGGGAGACGACGGGGTCGGGCTTACGCTTCTTCTGCTTCTTCCTCGGCAATAACTCTTGCTATCGAGGCAACTCTGTCTTTTGCGTCAAGTTTCATGCGCCGCACGCCCTGGCCCTGCGTTGAGCGGCCAGTAGCGCGTATGTCTTTAATCGCGCAGCGCACGATCATGCCCTGTTCGGTGATGACCATGAATTCGTCTTTGTCGGTTGCGGTTTTTACGCATACAACAAGGCCGTTTTTCTTGCTTGCCTTTATATTGATGATGCCTTTCCCGCCCCTTGATTGGACCCTGTATTCGGAAAAATCGGTGCGTTTCCCGAATCCGTTGTCGGTGACGGTAAGAAGCGTGGCATCCTTTTCAACCACTGCCATTGCGATGAGCGTGTCTTTCTTCCCGAGCCGTATGCCTCGCACGCCCTTGGCGCCCCTGCCCATGTCCCTGACATGGTCCTCGGGGAACCGTATCGCCTTGCCTTCCTTCGTCGCAAGGAATAGTTCCTTGTGGCCGTCGGTCAATTCTACTTTTATTAACTCATCATCCTTATCGAGCGTGATGCCTATGATGCCGCCCTTTCTCGGGTTCGCAAATGCGGTTAATGCGGTCTTCTTTATCGTGCCCTGCTTTGTCGCCATTACTAGATAGTTGCCCTCTTTAAATTCCCGCACAGGGATGTAGGCGCTTATCGTCTCGCCCTGCTCGAGTTGTATCAGGTTAACTATCGCCTTGCCGCGCGATTGCCTTGAGGCCTGCGGTATGTCATAGACCTTAACCCAATGCACGCGGCCCTTGTTCGTAAAGAACAGTATATAGTCGTGCGTTGAGGCGATAAACAGGTGCTCTATAAAATCCTCTTCCTTCATGTCCGCCGCTGTCACGCCCTTGCCCCCGCGTTTCTGCTTCCTGTACGCGCTGACCGGCAGCCTCTTTATGTAGCTTGAGTGGCTTATTGTGATAACAACGTCTTCTTCGGCTATCAGGTCCTCAACCGAAAGTTCTTCCGCTTCGGAAAGGATCTCGGTCCTGCGCGCGTCGCCGTATTTTTCTTTAAGCTCGCCGGTCTCTTTCACTATTATCTCAGAAACCTTCTTTTCGCTTTCGAGGATCGCCTTGTAAAACGCTATTTTTTTGATAAGCTCC
>JAPLLL010000016.1:734-3937 GCA_026387595.1 Candidatus Omnitrophota bacterium | reverse complement strand
GTCGTGGATATTACCGAAGGCGTGCCGAAAAACGGCATAATAATCGTTAATACCACGGATTCGCCGGAGCAGCTGAGGCAGAAGATGGGGCTGACGGACAGAAAAATTTTTACAGTGGACGCGACGGGGATCTCAACAAAGATAATGGGCAGAAATGTTCCCAACACGCCCATGGTAGGCGCAGTTGTCAAGGTGTCGGGCGCGGTAAAGCTCGACAGCGTGATAAGGAATTTTCAGCAGGAATTTTCACACAAATTCAAAGAAGAGGTTATAAGGACTAACATAGAGGCGATAAAGCTAGCATATGAGCAAACAAAAGGCGAAGGCCAGTAAACTTAAAAATTGGAAGGAATTAGCGATAGGCGGCCTGATACTCGAGGCCGGCAATGCCGCGGAATATAAGACAGGCGGCTGGCGCACCATGTGCCCTGTGCACGACGCAAAAAAATGTATAAACTGCATGTTGTGCTGGATATATTGCCCGGATTCGGCTATCTTAACCGGAAAAGGCAATAAAGATGATAAAGGAAGAAAAATGATTAAATATAAAGCACTTACAGGAAATGAAGCAACTGCTTACGCGATGAGGCAGATAAATCCGGATGTTGTGGCGGCGTATCCCATAACTCCGCAGACATCGCTTATGCAGAAATTCGCGACTTACGTCTCGGACGGAGAAGTCGATACGGAAATGATCTTAGTCGAGTCGGAGCACAGCGCGATGAGCGCGTGCGTAGGCTCGTCCGCAGCGGGCGCCCGCACCATGACAGCGACGTCGGCAAACGGCCTTGCGCTTATGTGGGAAATCGTTTACATCGCGGCGTCAACAAGGCTTCCGATAGTGATGCCTGTCGTAAACCGCGCGTTAAGCGGCCCGATAAATATACATTGCGATCACTCGGACACAATGGGCTGCCGTGATTCAGGCTGGATACAGCTTTACAGCGAGAACGCGCAGGAAGTTTATGACAACATGATACAGGCGGTGCGCATCGCAGAAGATCCGGCAGTGTTTTTGGGGTTGATAACGTCGAGGTTTATCCGGGTGCTGATGTAAAAAAATTGGTAGGAGAATATAAACCCGATAGGTATTTACTTGATATAAAAAGGCCGCACACATTCGGGCCCATAGACTTGCCTGATTATTATTTCGAACATAAAAGGCAGCAGGCGCAGGCGATGAATATGGCAGCAGGCTCAATTTTAAAAATCGCGCAGGAATTTAAAGAAAAATTCGGCAAGCTTTACAGCCTGGTGGAATCTTATAAAGTCCATGACGCGGAAGTCGCGATTGTGGCGATAGGCTCTACTTGCGGTACTGCAAAAGCCGTAGTCGATGAATTGCGCGCTAAAGGCGTCAAGGCTGGGCTTTTAAAGATAAGGTCTTTCAGGCCGTTTCCCGAGGACGATATAGCGGTCGCGTTGTTAAAATGCAAGGCAGTGGCAGTGCTTGACAGGGCAGAGGGTTTCAGCGCCACAGGCGGGCCGCTTTACAGGGAAATTAAATCAGCGATGTTCGGCAGAGAAAAAGTCCTTGTGCGTAATTATATTTACGGCTTGGGCGGCAGGGATATAGGAATGGAAGACATCCATTCAGTTTATGAGGATTTACTGGACATAGCGAAAACCGGGAAAATGAAACCGCCCATTATTTACTTGGGGGTGAGAGAATAAAATGGCAAACTTAAAAGAATTATCCAAAAAAGAAGAATTACTAACAGGCGGCCACAGGCTTTGCGCAGGATGCGGGGCGCCGGTTATTGTCAGGCAGGTTTTGCACGCAATAGACGGCCCTGTTGTTATCGCCAACGCCACAGGCTGCCTTGAGGTATCGACGACAATATTTCCTTATACAGCGTGGAAGGTGCCGTGGATACACAACGCGTTTGAAAACGTAGCAGCGACATTAAGCGGTGTAGAAACCGCGTACCGTTTGTTTAAGAAAAAAGGCAAGATGACGGAAAAGGTAACGTTCGTAGGGTTTGGCGGTGACGGTGGCTTGTACGATATCGGCCTTCAGTCATTGTCAGGCGCCATGGAGCGTGGCCACAATATGTTGATCATTTGCTACAATAACCAGGCGTACATGAATACAGGCACGCAGCGTTCGAGCGCGACACCGAGAGGCGCAGATACAACTACCGCGCCTGTAGGCAAAGCGACGCAAGGCAAAAAAGAGTACAAAAAAGATTTGCTTGGCGTGCTTGCTGCGCATAAGATTCCGTATGCTGCGACAGCGACACCAGCGCATTGGAACGACCTTATAACAAAGGTCCAGAAGGCAGTTGCAACAGGCGGGCCGACATTTTTGAATATTCTGTCGCCATGCCCAAGGGGCTGGCCTCATGAAACAGATAAGACCATGGATATCTGCCGACTTGCGGTTGATACCAATTTTTGGCCGCTTTACGAAGTTGTTGATGGCACAAAGTGGAATATTACGCATACTCCGAAAGAGAAAAAGCCCGTAATTGAATGGTTCAAATCCCAGGGTAGGTTCAAGCATTTATTCAAGCCCGAAAACCAGCAGCTCTTAGTCGAACTTCAGCAGTACGTCGACGATGAATGGGCTCTTTTGAAAAAGAAAACCGAATGCTTTCCGGTGAATCCGCCGGCAGCAAAAGTAGACGCGCCGGTAGCATAAAATAATGTTCCCCCTTAGCTCAGTCGGTAGAGCGCGTGGCTGTTAACCACTAGGTCCAAGGTTCGAGTCCTTGAGGGGGAGCCAAAATTTGCTGCGCAAATTTTGGTATTGAGGCAGCGTTAAGAAATGCGAACGAATAGTGAGCATTTTAGCTGCCGAAATACCAGCACCATAAAAAATTTATGTGGTATGTCTACATCCTAAAATGTTCCGACAATACGTTATACACCGGCGCCACTAACGATGTCGACCGCCGCGTAAAAGATCACAACCGCAAAAAAGGCGGCAGTTATACAAGAGCAAGATTACCGGTAACATTAATTTATAAAGAAACCCTTCCGGACAAATCCGCGGCATTAAAGCGCGAGGCACGCATAAAAAGTTTTTCACGGGTCAAAAAACTAGAGCTAGTCGCAATGCGCTCACAGATTCCATCAAATTCATAAAAATTAATGAATATCGTATTTTGCACATTTGAAGACAGTTTCAGAGGAACATCAATAAGATATCTTTCGTCATACATAAAGAGCCTCGGGCATACCTCCAGGATGCTTTTTTT
>JAPLLL010000016.1:0-653 GCA_026387595.1 Candidatus Omnitrophota bacterium | reverse complement strand
TTTCTTTTACCGATGAAGAAGTAAAGTCAATAGGGCGTTTTCTCGATGAAAACGGTATAGGGCTGGTTGGGTTTTCCATAATGACAGGGCATTTCCTGCAGTCAATCGACCTGATGAGGAAGCTTAAAAAAAATTCGAAGAAAATAAAATTTATCTTCGGCGGCGTCCATCCGACAATACTGCCTGAAGAGTGCCTGACTGCCGGGGCGGATTACGCGGTTATGGGCGACGGAGAAATACCGCTGAGAAGGCTTTTGGCCGAAGAGCCTGTCTATAAAATTGCAGGCCTTTGTTATGTCGATAACGGTAAGCCGGTTGTAAATCCCGCGGATCACGAAAATTTGATCCCGCTCGATAAACTGCCGTTTCCCGATTACGATTTTTCGGATTCCTATTTTCTCGACAAGGCCTCGGTAAAGCAGCTTGATATAAAGACTTACAGGGACAGGACTACGTGGGCAGGCGAGTATTATTATCTGACAACCACCAGGGGCTGCCCTTATCACTGCGCTTATTGCTGTAATGTAAACAGGCATAGCCTCAGGAGAAACACCGTAGACAGGGTTATCGAGGAATTAAACGAAGTCAAAGAAAATATGCCCTTTATCTGCGGCATAAATATCCAGGACGATTCGTTTTTTATGGGCTCGGAT
>JAPLLL010000027.1 GCA_026387595.1 Candidatus Omnitrophota bacterium | reverse complement strand
TAACTACGCCCATACGCTACATCACCCCTTTTTTAGACAAAAAAATAACAGATCCTATGGCTAGTCTCTGTTCTCGACTCAAGTATACCTTACAAGGCCGGCTTTGTCAAGGCAGCCGGCAGCATTCGTTTAAGTATTCAATAAAATCGGAATTGATCCGATTTAGGTCAATCTTTAAAACGTTATAAACCGACTGCTCAAACGTATTGCCGGATGCGAGTTCAGATAAAAGGCTCTTTAGATAATAGCAGTTATACCGGCGTACAAAATAGCGCACAAAAAGCTCCGATTCAAGGTATGCGGCGGCCAAGTCCTGTTGGGGGGCGCTGCCTGAAAAATAACCGTTCAGTTCATAAAATTTTTTCAGGCGGCCTGAAGATATTAAATTTTTTAAAAGGGCCTTCTCGCCGGCTGACAATTTGTGATCGGGATCCGCAGCCCATCCGGCTATACCTTCATGGAGCCATACCGGGATATTTTTAGGATAAAGCCCGGACACGACGGCATGCGCGTATTCGTGATAGATCAGTTTTTTTAAACGGCTGTCGGCCTGCGTGAGGTCGGTCAGCCTTAAACGCATCTTTCCGTCATAAAGGCCCAGTGTGCCTGCGGACCTGCTTGTCGCAGTTTCAAACTGTTCGGGCGTATAGATGATGACCGTTGTGGGCTGTTTCGGATAATACGCAAAGTAAGAGCCTATATCCCTGTAGGCCTCCGCAAGCTTATCCGAGATATTGTAAACTACACTTTCATCCCGCGTTGTGTCGAATTTTATCTTAAAATAAGGCCCGACCCTTTCCCGGAATTTTGCCTCGACAGCTTCCTCTTTTTTCAGTTTTGCAAACCTTGTGTCTACTCCCTCAATAGCCGGATCAAGCTTGCGCGCCTGTCTCCAGTTCAATGCAGCCTTTTCAAAATCATCCGTTTCGTAATAAATATCCCCGAGCGTCATATAGCCGTTCACGTTTTCCGGGTCAGCCTCAAGCGATTCCCGGATGGTGTTTATTGCGGAATCCGTATATCCGTTCTTATATTCAAGCTGCGCTTTTCGCAACAGATAATTCGCCAGATTTGTCTTTATTATCCTGTTCTGGCCGTCATATGTAAGCGCCTTTTCGAGTTTCTCCCGCGCCACGTCCAGGTCGCCCGAATCACCGAGCTGCATCGCCCAGTTGTTATAATACACCGCAAGACCCTTTGTGATCTCCTTTTCGCCGGGCGCCAGGTCCTTAGCGTTCAAAAGACAGTCGATCGCGCGCGGCCAGTCGTTTCTGGCGGCGTATTCGGAAGCCTGTTTAAAATATTCCGCAGCTTTCCTGTTAACGCCCTCTTCCGCGTTTGCGCAGATTATTAACGCGAACATTATCACGGCCGCAAGCGGCGCTTTTCTATTCATTCATGCTTCCTGTCCTATAGCCGCGCAGATCCACTGTTGTATATAAAAATCCCAGCTGCCTAAACCTTTTGTCTATCTTTTTCGCGTTGCCTTTATTTGTCAGGATGGTTATGTCGGGCGGCAGAACCTCTATGCGCGCAAGCTTGCCGTAGTGGCGCACGCGCACTTGTCTTACGCCGAACCCGCGCAAAAACTCTTCGGCCCTATCTACTTGATAAAGCTTGTGGTTTGTGATGGGTGTCTTATGCGGGAACCTTGACGCCAGGCACGCAAATGACGGTTTTTCCCATGTAGCCAAGCCGGCCGCTTTCGAAAAGTCTCTTATCTCCCGCTTTGTTATCTTTGCCTCAAGTAACGGGCTTTTTATGCCCAGTTCTTTTGCCGCAAGCCTGCCGTACCTAATATCCTTTAAATCGTCATAGTTTGTGCCGTCGATGCAATGCCTCAAGCCCTCGGCTTTTGCTATATTTTTTAATTTTTTAAACAGTTCTTTTTTGCAATAATAACATCTGTTCACCGGATTGTTCCTAAAACCTTTTATTCCAAGTTCACTGGTCTTAATAACCATGTGCCGCGCCCGGATCTTTTTTGCCAGGGCCGTTGCCTCTTTAAACTCCCTAAGAGGATACGTCTCTGACCGCGCAGTAACAGCAAGCACATTGTCCTTTCCAAGCGTATCAAGGGCAACCTTGAGCAGAAACGTACTGTCTAAGCCGCCTGAATAGGCTACAACAACGCTCTCCAACGATTTAAGTATCTGCTTTAATCTTCTTAATTTAAAATTTGTATTTGTAATCATTCTATTGGGTTGCTACTCAGTTTCATTATCTTGTTTGGTGACAGACACTCTCGCGTATTGGTTTATCGTGAAGTGTCAGTCACCGGCTGGGAAGCTAGGCCGTAACTTTGCTTATCCAGCCGCCGCCGATCACGGTCTCGCCGTCGTAGAATACAACTGCCTGGCCCGGTGTCGGCGCCTCCTGGGGCTCATTAAATTCCACCTTTACATCGTTATTTTCCATAACTGACACTTGCGCAGCCGCTTTCTTGTGCTTATATCGTATCTTGGCTTCGGCCCTGAAGGTTTTAGGCGGCTTATCAAAGGCTATCCAGTTTAAATCTCCAGCTACAAGGCTTGTTTTGAGCACGTCCTTTTTTGTGCCTACCGTGAGCTCGTTTTTCTTTACATCTATAGCTGTCACGTAAAGAGGCTCTTTGTATGCGATCCCAAGGCCCTGTCTTTGGCCTATTGTATAAAAAGGCGTGCCCTTGTGCCGGCCAAGGACATTTCCGTCTTTATCAAGTATCCTGCCGGCAGTTATTTTTATCTTTGCCTTTTTTGTCATATACTTGGCGTAATCGTCCTCGACAAAACAGATCTCCTGGCTGTCTTTTTTATCCTGCACAAATTCAAGGCCCAGGTCTTTTGCGCGGCTGCGCACCTCTGTCTTGTCAAGTGCACCTACGGGGAATATAGCACGGCCAAGCTGTTCCTGGGTAAGGCCAAAGAGCGCATAGGACTGGTCCTTTGATTTATCGCTTCCTTCTTTCAGCAGGGATCGCCCGGTTTTTTCATCACGGCAGGTCTGCGCATAATGGCCTGTTGCCACAAAATCCGCTTCCAGTTCTTTTGCCTTGTCCAGCAGGGCGCCGAATTTTATTTTTTCATTACAGAGGATACAGGGGTTGGGCGTGAAACCTTCGAGGTACTGGCGGATAAAATAATCTATGACGTGTTTCTTGAATTCTTTGTGGAAGTCGACTACATAAAAAGAAATACCGAGTTTCTGCGCCACATAACGCGCGTCCCGTATACCTTCAAGCGAACAGCAAATCCGGTCGCGGCCCGGGGAACACTCTTCTTTGGGCCAGAGCTGCATCGTAACGCCGATCACCTCGTAACCCGCTTCTTTAAGAAGCGCCGCCGAAACAGAGCTGTCAACCCCGCCGCTCATCGCGGCCATTACACGTTTTTTCACAGCTGTTTATCGTAGCTTGCTTCTATGGTCTTCATTAAATTGGTAAGTGCTTCATTCACCGGGGCAGGGATATTGAGCGCCTTTGCCTGCCTGACGATAGCGCCGTTTATAAAATCCACCTCTGTCCGTTTTTTCCTCAGTACATCCTGCAGCATGGATGATATATTTGAACCGGTTGCCTTTGCAACACTTTCAACCTTTTGTATCGGGTCGTCATAGGCAAGTTTTATCTTTTTTCGTTTCGCCACTTTAACGGCTTCCTGCACTGC
>JAPLLL010000128.1:6571-10210 GCA_026387595.1 Candidatus Omnitrophota bacterium | reverse complement strand
GTCTTCGCTATATGGAGGCTGCCCCTGAACTGCGGGTCGTCCATATTTTTTATGCCGCCTATGAATTTGATGGGGACATTATGCGCGATGCCTTCCAGGCCCGCGGTGGAGATGCCGTCCTTGGAGATCTCAATTGTGCCGGTCACATCCGAGATCTCGTTAAAAAAATACAGCCCTTTCAGGGTCGAGCCCTTTAGGTTGAATGCGGCCTTGTGCTCCTGTTTAAATATTTCAGCAAAATCAAGGTTTGAGGTCCCCGCAAGGCCCAGGTCGCCTTTCAGATTAAGGTCGTAATAAGATATATCCAGGTTTTTTATGGAGGCGTCGTAGGAGATGCCTATTTTTTTACCGGTTTCGGTTTTAATATCAATGACCGCATTTGCATCCCCGCTTTTCAGGTTTGCAATAAGGCTCAGCTTGTAGAAGTAATTGTACAATTCGAGGATAGGCAGGTTTTTTATTACTGTTTTGGTTATAAGCGAATTTTCCTTTATGAGGTATGCGCCCTCCAGGCCTATGCTTGTTTTTAAGGGCTCGGTTACTTTGGAAGCAGCCTTGAACCTGACGGCATTTTCTTTTGCGGAATAAACGGCTGTAGCGTCCAGGCCTATAAGGGCCTTGTTGTACGCAGGCGCTCTTGTATTATCGGTAAAATCTATTCTTCCGTTTTCGATCGCGATATTCTGGATAAGCAGCGTAAAACCTTTTGTATCGTCCGAAGCAGGCTGCGCTTTTTTGAGCAGGGGCGGCGCTGCAAAGTTCCAGGAGTTATCCGCTTTTTTCACGATCCGGACGGAAGGCTTGAAGATGCGCACGGAAGGGATCAGGATCTTATGTTCATTGATCAAAGGGATCAGCAATATCGAGGTCGTGAGGCGCTCTATGCGCAGGAATTCGGTTTTTCCGTCGGGCTCATACAGGGTAAGGCCCTCTATGATAAAACCGCGCAGCGGGTTCAGGCGGACGCTGGCCAGGGATACAGGCCTGTCGACTGCCTGGGAGACGCTTTTTATCAGAAATCCTTTTAGCCAGGTGGGGGCCAGGAACTTATTTATATAAAGAGTGGCAAATATGACGACTATCAAAAAAACCGTTACAATGGTTTTTAGGATATTTTTTCTGATTATCATTTTATTACAAAAATCCCCAGCTCCGCGAAAAAATTAGGGAAGAGGCCGCTGCGCTTTTTACCCTGGGTATATACCGCTTTTTCTATTTTGATGCCCCTTTCCCTGCAGTAATACAAAAAATCCGAAAGGCTTAAGAAATGCAGGTTCGGCGTGTCATACCAGCTGTACGGAAGCGACGGGGTGACCGGGACCCTGCCGCCGAAAAATAATTGAAAACGTGCCTTGCAATAAGCGAAATTGGGCAGGCCTATTATGACCTTTTTGCCCACCCTCAGCGCGTCCTTAAGCACCGACTCCACGTGCCTTACCTGCTGCAGGCTCTGATTCAATATGACATAATCGAATGACCTGTCGGCGTACTCCGAAAGCCCGGAATCTATGTCCCCGTGGAACACACTCAGGCCCTTGGCAACGCACTGGTAGATCGCCTGTTCGTCGATCTCAATACCCTGGGCCCGCACATTTTTTTCCTTTGTAAGAAGTTCCAGCAGGTCGCCGTTGCCGCACCCGAGGTCAAGCACGGATGAACCGGGCTCTATGATGCCGCTTATGATGCGGTGATCAATACGCGTGTTCATTTTGAAGACACCTTTTTTAAATAATGGGTTATCAGGTGCGTCTCCTGTTGAGTTTCCAGGAGGAACGCATCATGTCCGTATGTGGAGTTTACCTCGCAGTAGGTGGCATCCACGCCGGCGAGCTTGCACGCTTTTACGATCTCCTTGGACTGATATGACGGATACAGCCAATCGGATTTAAATGCTATGACAAGCACCTTTGCGCGTACCCCTTTGAGTACCTCATGAAAATTTTTTCCGCCTGAGGCGTCAAAGTTATCCATTGCCTTTGTAATATAAAGGTACGAATTTGCGTCAAAGCGCTTCACGAAACTGTCTCCGCGGTAGCGCAGATATCCTTCAACTTCGAAGTCTGCAGTGAATTTGAACGGCTCGATGCCGTTTTTACGCTGCCTGCCGAATTTTTCGGCCATCGAGGTATCGCTCATGTAGGTGATGTGGCCTATCATGCGCGCGACCGTAAGCCCTCTTGACGGCAGGGGGCCTTCGTAATAGCGGCCCGATTTCCAGTTCGGGTCAGCCATGACCGCCTGCCTGCCGACCTCATCAAATGCGATCTGCTGCGGCGAATGGCGCAGCGCCGTAGCTATGACGATCGCGCTCTGGATCCGTTCATTATGTTTCGCGAGCCATTCAAGGGCCTGCATCCCGCCCATTGAGCCGCCCGCGACCGCAAGCAGTTTTTTTATCCCCAGGTGGTCGATAAGTTTTAACTGGGCATTGACCATGTCGCCGATAGTTATTGAAGGAAAATCAAGGGCATAGGGCTTGCCCGTAGCCGGATCTATGCTTGATGGCCCGGTCGAGCCTTTGCACCCGCCGAGGATATTCGAGCATATTACAAAATACTTTTGGGTATCAAATGCTTTGCCCGGACCGACCAGGTCATCCCACCAGCCCGGCTTATCTTCTCCTTCATGGAATCCCGCGGCATGGGCATCGCCTGAAAGGGCGTGGAGGAGAAGCACGGCGTTTGAATTATTGGGATTAAGTTCGCCATAAGTCTCATAGGCAATAGTGACGGGCCCGAGCTTTTCCTTACTTTCAAGCGTCAGGCCATCAAAATCGAAAAATTGTGTTTTTACAACACCTATGCTTTTCTTATCAACCATGTTAAGCTCCTATTATACCAGAATTACGTGTTTTGGAAAAGCCAAGTTGAAAGATATCGCTCTCCGGTGTCAGGAAGCAGCGCTACTATAAGCTTTCCGCGGTTTTCCTTTCTTTTGGCCGCCTCAAGCGCTGCCCATACCGCGGCCCCGCTTGAGATCCCGGCCAATATCCCTTCCAGCTTTGCGAGTTTACGCGCTATGTCGCCGGCATCCTCGTTCTTTACCTGTATGATCTCATCGATTATCTTCGTATTGAGCACGGTCGGGATAAATCCCGCGCCTATGCCCTGGATCTTATGGGAGCCGGGTTTGCCGCCTGAAAGTACTGGCGAATCCGCAGGCTCTACCGCTATTACCTTGAAATCTTTTTTCCTTTTTTTAAGTACTTCCGCCACGCCGGTAATGGTTCCGCCGGTTCCCACGCCCGCCACGAATATATCCACTTTTCCGTCGGTATCTTTCCATATCTCTTCCGCAGTAGTTTTGCGGTGGATCTCGGGATTGGCAGGGTTGTCAAACTGCTGAAGCATTACCGCATTCGGCGTTGTCTTTACAAGCTCTTCCGCTTTTTTGACCGCGCCATTCATTCCCTCCGTGCCGGGGGTAAGCACTATCTGGGCTCCCAGGATAGAGAGGAGCTGGCGCCTTTCAACGCTCATGGTATCCGGCATGGTCAGTATAAGTTTATAACCCCGCGCGGCAGCGACAAAGGCCAGGGCTATGCCTGTGTTCCCGCTGGTAGGCTCGATCAGGGTCGCGTTCTTTTTAAGAAGGCCTTTTTTTTCCGCATCGTCTATCATCGCGACGCCTATGCGGTCC
>JAPLLL010000128.1:0-6516 GCA_026387595.1 Candidatus Omnitrophota bacterium | reverse complement strand
AGACGCACAAGAGGTGGATTACCTATGGTTTTTGTTATATCCTCATATATGCTATTCATTTTTTGTCTCCTCAATTTCTATTATTTTGAGGCCTTTTTCAGAGCCTGTTCGATGTCCGCGATTATGTCATTTATGTTTTCTATCCCGATCGAAAGCCGTATGAAATCAGGCGTTACGCCTGTGGCAAGCTGTTCGGGGCCGGAGAGCTGCTGGTGCGTGGTCGTGGCAGGATGTATTGCCAAACTCTTCGCGTCGCCGATATTTGCCAGGTGCGAAATAAGCTCAAGCGCGTCTATGAATTTCTTGCCTGTTTCGCTGCCGCCTTTTATCCCGAATCCGATGATGGCGCCGCAGCCTTTGGGCAGGTATTTTTTGACGCGTTCGCGTTCCGGGCTCGAATCCAGTCCGGGATAATTTACCCAGCTTACGCCGGGATGTTTCTCGAGATATTTTGCTACGGCAAGCGCGTTTTCGGAGTGCCGCGTTATTCTTAAATGAAGCGTTTCAAGGCCCTGCAGGAAGAGGAAAGAATTAAAAGGGGAAAGGGCAGGCCCGAGATCGCGAAGCAGCGCCACTCTGGCCTTGATGATGTACGCGATGTTCCCGATCGGCTTAAGCGCTTCCACGAAATTGATCCCGTGATAGCTGGGGTCGGGCCCCGCGATAAGCGGGAACTTGAGTCAACGATAACGCCGCCCAATGAGGTCCCGTGGCCGCCGATAAATTTTGTAGCAGAATATACCACTATATCAACCCCGAAATCAATGGGTTTTAAAAGATACGGCGAAACCGTATTATCCAGTACAAGCGGCAGGCCGTTTTTATGCGCCACTGCCGCAAGGCCCTCAAGGTCGCACACGTCAAGCTTAGGATTGCCGATCGATTCCGCGTAAAGCGCCTTTGTCTTAGGGGTTATCGCCTTTTGAAAACCGGCCAGGTCATTTGATTTTACAAATTTTACGTTTATGCCAAGGCGCGAAAAGGTGTAATGGAACAGATTATACGTGCCGCCGTAAAGATTGTCCGCTGACACGATCTCATCGCCTGCCTGCGTTATATTAAGGAGGGCAAGCGTTATAGCGGACTGGCCGCTTGCCACTGCAAGGGCCCCGACCCCGCCGTCAAGCAGGGCAACGCGTTTTTCAAACACATCAGTGGTCGGGTTCATCAACCGGGTGTATATGTTCCCGAATTCCTTAAGCGCAAAAAGATTTGCGGCATGCTCCGTGCTCTTGAACTGGTACGATGTTGTCTGGTATATCGGTACAGCCCTTGAGCCTGTCGTAGGGTCCGGCTCCTGACCCCCGTGCAATAGTATTGTCTCACTGCTAAGTTTCTTATCAATTTTGCTCATCGATTCCCCTCGCTTTCATTTGTGGAATCGATCCCGAGTCCTTGAGTTTTCCATGCAGGACGAGGGATTTCCACTCATATACTGTAAACCAGACCCTGTTTCTGTTTTTTTGTGCGGTTGACCAGGTCCTCGAAAGTCACCGTATCTATTATTAAGGATGTGGATTTCGCAATATCCGCCCATAGCGGCTTAAATACACATTTATAAACATCCGTACAGCCTTTATAATTTTTATCCACGCAGGCAATAGGCTCTATCGGCCCTTCGATAAATCTTATAACGTCCCCGACCGTTATCAGGGAAGGGGCCCTTGCCAAAAGATAACCGCCGATCTTGCCGCGTCTGCTTTCTACAAAGCCGCCTCTTTTTAATTCAAGCAGGACCTGTTCCAGAAATTTAACAGGGATCTCTGCCCGGGACGCCAGGTCGGAAATCGTCACCAGGTGCCCATAATGTAGCGCAAGGTTGTCAAGGATTTTTTTAAGATTTTTTATTCAGGAAGGGGATTGCGGATCACACCCACTTTTTACGCTTAAAATACGCAAGCATGACGACGGTGATGGAGATCATGGAGATTATAGCGATCGGATAGCCGTATAGGCTTTCCAGCTCCGGCATGTGTTTAAAATTCATGCCGTAGATGCTGGCGATCAGGGTGAGCGGCATCATGATGGTGGCTATGATCGTGAGCGTCTTCATGATCTCGTTTAAGCGGTTTGATACGACAGAGACATATGCCTCCATTGCGCCGGTTATAATATCGCGGGATGTGCCTACGATGTCATTCAGCCTTACCAAATTATCATAGATATTACGGAAATATATATGGCTGGCAGGGGGGATAAGGGCAAAATCACCGCGCGTGATAAGGCTAAGCACGTCCGCCTGCGGCCCTATGGAGCGGCGCAGGAACATGACTTCGTTTTTAAGGGTGTATATTTTTTTAAGTGTTGAATTATCAGGGTTCTTAAAAAGTTCATCGCTCATCTCGTCAACCAAATTGTCAAAATCCTGGATCACTGGAAAATAGCTGTCCACGCACGAATCCAGGATGGAATACAGGAGCATATCCGCCCCATGCATGATAGTAGGCGACTGTTTTCTTATTCTTTCTTTGCAGGTATCGATGGGAATTATCGGGTTATTATGATAGGTGATAAGAAAGTTCCCGCCAAGACAGCAGTCAAGTTCGTTGGTTTTTACTTTACCATGTTGATGGTTATTAACAGGTTTTTCCAGGGCGAACATAATAAGAAAGATATAGTCGTTGAAATTTTCTATCTTGGGTCTGGCATTGGGCATGATAAAATCTTCGATGGTAAGGGGATGCAGGCCAAAGACGCTGGTGAGCATGTCTATATCGGAATCGTCAATATCCAAGACATCGATCCATAAAAGGGAGTGGGGGTTTTTTATGGCCTCGGCTATTTCTTGGGCGGCAAGGTCGGTCTTAAGTCCTTTGTCCGGGTGGTACAAGAAGGAATCGTGCATATAAGTTTTTTCTTATTCAGTAAGTGTATATTACAAAAGCGTACGAGTCAAGGTATTTAATAGTTTTACATCAGGTTTATAATAACGCTGCCCATTATTGTAAGGAAGACGTTTGCGAATGCGAACGGCGCGGCAAATCCCAGCGTCAGCATGGAGCTTTCAGCATCCTCCTGCAGTGTGTTCAGGGCCGGGGGTATTACCCTTGCGCCGGTAAGCGCGCCGAGCAATAGCACCGGGTTCATCCTGAGCAGGTATTTCCCGAACAGGACGCCGGCTATTATAGGAACGAACGCGAGCACAACGCCCGCGCCAAATATCGTCAGGCCGTTGGTCTGCATTGCCTGCAGCGCCTGTTTTGCCGAACTCAGTCCGATACACGCTATAAAAAGATTTAATCCGAGGTCGTTCAATATCCACTGCCCGCCTTCAGGTATCTGGCCGAATGTAGGGTGGACCGAACGTAGCCAGCCGAATATAAGGCCGGCGACAAGGACCCCGCCGCCAACGCCCAGGGTAAGCGGTACGCCGCCTATTGTAACTGCCAGTGTTCCTAATAGAGTGCCGAGTACGCAGCCAACCCCGACCATGATCAGGTCCGTTGCGGACGTTGGCCGCATGGGATATCCCAGCAATTGGGCCGCGCGTTCAACATCAGCCTTTGTGCCTACCAGTTTGACCACGTCGCATTTATTAAGTACGGTTCCCAAGGTTATGGGCAATGCACGGCCCTGGCGGGTCGCACCTCTTAAAAAGACGCCGCGTCCGGCATCTAATATTTCAGGTATCTTTGCCAGTTCTGAGAGCGGTTTTCCTGTCATGATCGGATTAAGGATACAGATATCCAAAGACTCCCCGACCATTTCGGCAAACTCAGAAGAATCCACTTCATATCCGATTATATTGGCGCCTTCCAAAAGCCCCTTAAAATTCCCTGTTATCACAAGTATATCCGCTGCCTCTATCTGCGTATCGGCGGTTGCGTCGAACATCTTGCCGTTGCGCTCTATCCTGTCTATGGTTATCCTTACCGAGAAAAGCCGCTCAACCTCAGCCGCGCTTTTTCCGATGATCGCCTTGCTGGTCGCCGTATAAGCGCGCAGCCCAACCTGCTGTGACCATGAAAAAAGCGCCGGATTTTTCGAGAGGTCCGAAGCGCCTCCCATTTTTTCTTCCAATTTTCTTGCTTCTTTTTTCAGGTTCAGCCGTAAACTGCCGGGCAGCAGCTTAAAAAATATTATTACGCCGATCGTGCCGAATATATAGGTTATTGCGTATGCCACTGCTATGTTGCCGTTCAAGACGGCCTTGTCCGCGCCGGAGATAGAAAGGCTGTCAACCGCGCCCTGCGCAGTGCCGATCACCGCGGACTGGGTCATTGCGCCGGCGAATAATCCCGCGGTTGTCCCCTTATCAAAATGCAGCGCTTTGCCCAGGATTATTACGGTTACAAGGCCTACGAGGGCGACAACAAGCGCTATCCAGAGATAGTTCAGGCCCTCTTTACGAAGAGAGCCGAAAAACTGCGGGCCTACCTGGTAGCCTATGCAAAACGCAAAAAGCGCGAAACTTATATTTTTTAAAAGGGACGGCACTTCAATGGTGATCTGGCCAAGGACCATTGCAACTAAAAGCACAGAGGCGGTAGAGCCCAGGCCGAATCCTTTTACTTTTATCTTTCCGATCAGATAACCGATCCCCAAGGACAGAAATACCAGTATTTCCGGGTTTTCCTGGATGAGCTTGATCGCTTCCTGCATCATAAATTTCCTCCTTAATGTTATTTTAGTATACCATATAATATCCGGATTTCAAAACCGCCTTGACATGCGGTGAATATCGTGATAAGTTTTACCTGATGGACCTTTTAAAAGAAATTTTTGCCAATGAAGTATTTCCCGCCGTAGGCTGTACCGAGCCGATCTCCTGCGCCTATGCTACAGCCGCTGCTGTAGAGCAGCTTAAGGTGCCCCTTGATAAGATCGAACTTATCGTTGACCCCGGCACATTCAAGAATGGCGCGGCCGTAACGGTCCCGAACAGCGGCGGCAGGCAAGGCAATGTCATCGCCGCAGCGCTTGGCGCGGTCATTGCCAGGTCAGGGCTCAGGCTTGAAATATTAAAGGAAGTCAGCCCACAGAACCTGAAAAAGGCGGTGGAACTTGTTGAAAAGGGCGCGATTAAATACAGCTGCAAGGAAGATGAAAAAAATTTTCATGTAGAGGTCTTTGTCCGGGACGGCTTATCGCGCGTACATTGCATAGTATCCGAAGGCCATACAAATATCACCTGCCTGGAAAAAGATGGAAAATCAATTCTTCAGTCCCACCCCCATGCCGGCACAAAGAAAAAAGATTACCATGATGCCATGAAAAAAATGAAACTCCGGGAAGTGCTGCAGGAGGTAATAAAACTGGACGATGAGGCGCGTAAGTATATTCAGCGCGGCATTGATATGAATATAGCGATCGCCCAAAAGGGGATAGCCATGAAAAAAACCGGCTACCAGTTGCAGCAGATGATGAAACAGGGCCTGATGGCTGATGATCTTTTCTATAGGGTAAAATTCGCAGTGGCGTGCGCTGTTGACGCCCGCATGGGCGGCATGCCTGAACCGGTAATGACTTCCGGCGGATCAGGGAACCAGGGCTGCCTGACGATACTTGGGCCTTACCTGGTGGGCATGAACCAGAAAATTAAGCCGGAACGCATCCAGGAGAGCGTCGCGATCAGCCACGCAGTGAATTCATACATAAAATGTTTTACAGGGGAGCTTTCCGTCCTGTGCGGCTGCGCGATAGCCGCAAGCATAGCCGCTTCTATTGCAATGGTCTACCAGAAGGCGGGCATTGACATGCAAAAGATAACGTTCGCCATTGATAACTGCATAGGCGATCTGTGCGGGATAATCTGCGACGGAGCAAAACCGGGCTGCGCGATGAAGATAGTGAGCGGCGCGGATACGGCAATGCGCTCCGCCTTTATGGCGCTTTCAGGTTACGGCCTTTCCACCGCGGACGGCGTAATAGGAAAATCCGCGGAAGAATCCATCACTAATCTGCGCAAGATCTCGCTGGAAGGGATGCTTGCGGTAGATCCTACCGTGGTCCATATCTTAGAGGGTAAAACCACCCGCAGCGGCAGGGGCTAGCCGACGCTGTTTCTACTCTTTTTTTAAAAAACTTAAAAATCAATGATATGGTCCTTGCGAAAGGCCCTTTAGGCAGCTGTGTTTTCAAGGAAGATTATAAGAAGATAGCTTTTCTTGTCGGCGGCATAGGCGTCACTCCGATAATCTCTATCCTGGAACACATTACGGATAGGAAGATAGAAACAGACGCGTTGTTATTGTATTCCAATAGAACAGTAGAAGAAATAGCTTTTAAATCCGAACTGGACCTTTGGCAGGAGAGCAACAAAAATATAAAAATATTATACCAGTTGGGCCATATTGACAAGGATTTTTTAGCTGGGAAAGCTAAGGATTTGGGCCAGAGGACAATCTTTATTTTTGGGCCCCCGAAAATGGTTGAAGCAATGAAGAATTTATGCCTGGAGATAAACTGTAGGGAAGAGAATATTAAAACCGAGAGTTTCCTGGGGTATTAAAGGCCCGGGCGGGAACAAAGGAGCATAAAATGGGAAAGATAGAGATAAAAAAAGATATATTCTGG
>JAPLLL010000015.1 GCA_026387595.1 Candidatus Omnitrophota bacterium | reverse complement strand
AATACAGGCGCGTGCAATGCCTGCGATATAGAGATTATCGCAGCGCTTACCCCGCGCTATGACATCGAGCGTTTCGGGATGCAGTTGAAAGGCACGCCCAGGCATGCGGATGTGCTAGTGTGCTCAGGCCCTGTGACAAAACAGATAGAAGATAGATTAGTCAGGATTTACGAACAGATGCCGCAGCCGAAATTTGTAATAGCTGTCGGGACATGTTCGTGTTCAGGCGGCGTTTTTCAGGGATGCTATAATGTAAAAGGCGGGGTTAACATTTCTATACCGGTGTCGGTTTATATACCAGGATGCCCTGCAAGTCCTAAAGCTATAATAGACGGCGTAGTAAAATTATTGGCAAGTGTGGATAATAAAGAGGAATAATATGTCAGCCGAAGAAAATATAAAACAGCAGTTAATAAGCAGGTTCAGTTTCCTGGACGGAAAAATCAACATCACCAGGCAAAGGCGTTTGTTTCTTGATGCAACAGAGGAAAGTTTCAGCCAGGTGTTCGGCTATGCGGTCGGCCAGCTCGGGTTTTCGATCCTTTGCGCGATAACAGGCCTGGATGAATATCAGGCGTTTGCCGTAGTGTATCACCTGGCCCAGGAGTCAGGCGTGATGTTGAACATAAAGGTGCACCTTTCCAAGGAAAGGCCTGTGATAAAAACTATTACATCTACATTTTCTGTCGCAGATGTATACGAAAGAGAATTGATAGATTTGTTCGGAATACAGGTGGAAGGTTTGCAAAAAGGCCCGAGATATCCGTTGCCTGATGATTGGCCAACGGGTGAGCATCCTTTACGCAAGGACTGGAAACTGGAGGTAAATAAAAATGCCTAACTCTAATAATAATAAATTTAAAATTCCCATCGGCCCGCAGCACCCGGCGTTAAAAGAACCCGAGGGCTTCAGCGTCGCATTAAAAGGCGAAAAGATACTTGGTGTTGATATACGCCTTGGCTATAATCACCGTGGCATAGAAAAGGCGTGCGAGGACCGTTCGTATATCCAGGATATTTATCTCATCGAGCGCGTGTGCGGCATATGTTCACATTCGCACGCAACGTGTTTTGTCCAGGCAGTTGAGGAGATAGCGAAATTAGACGTGCCGAAGCGCGCGTTGTATATCCGCACAATAATAGGAGAGCTGGAGCGCATACACAGCCACTTGCTTTGGCTCGGAGTTGCAGGCCACGAGATAGGTTTTGATACGTTATTGATGTATACATGGCGCGACCGTGAAGTTGTCATGGATATTTTGGCAATGCTTACAGGAAACCGCGTTAACTACGGCGTAAACGTAATAGGCGGTGTAAAGCGCGATATAACTCCCGAACAAGTCAAGGATGTTTTAAAGGCAATGGACACGCTTGAGGAAAGAACGAAATATTATATCGGAATCGGCACAACAGAAACTACTATCGTTAAAAGGTTGTCAGGAGTAGGAGTTGTGTCTTATGAGGATGCGTTAAAATTGGGCGCAGTTGGACCGACTGCCAGGGCGTCAGGCGTCAAACGTGACGTAAGGCATGATGATCCTTATGCGGCATACGGAGAAATATCTTTTGACGTTATAACCGATAATCACAATGACGTATATGGCAGGACAATTGTGCGCTTAAAAGAACTTATGGAATCGTATAAGATAGTGCGTCAGGCGCTTAAAAATATTCCTGAAGGAGCTTTGTCAGTAAAGGCCCCGCGCAGCATTCCTGCAGGTGAGGCGATAAGCAGATATGAGGCGCCGAGAGGCGAGGACGTGCATTTCGTAAAATCAAACGGCACAGAAAAACCTGAGAGGGTAAAACTTAGAGCGCCGACTCTGGCGAACGTGCAGGCAGTGAAGCACATGCTTAAGGACAGATTCCTGGCAGACATGCCGATAGTTATAGCAGCGATAGATCCGTGTTTTTCATGCACGGATAGAATGGTTTACGTCGATCATTTAGACAGCGGCGATACTGATGTTATGACATGGGAGTCTTTGCGCAAGTACGGCATAGAGTGGCATAAGAAGCACGGAGTTGATTTTTCAAAGGGTTAAACAATGAGCGCGATTTTTTCGATTTTAATATTTCCCGGATTTCTTTTTGTGAGCATGTTTGGCCTGATGGCTGAATATCTTGACAGAAAGATTTACGCCAGATTGCAAAATAGGGTCGGGCCGCCGTGGTTTCAGACAATAGCGGATTTTATAAAACTCTGCGCCAAGGAAGATATTGTCCCGCGCCTTGCCAATAAAAGAATGTTCACCGGCGCTCCGTTGTTTGCTTTGGCAGCAGCTGTTACAGGTTTTCTTTACACGCCGATGTGGAAATTGCATTCTTTATATTCGTTTAACGGCGACATAATAGTGGTGCTGTATTTATTGACCATACCGACGCTTGCGATATTTATCGGCGGATGGTATTCAACCTCATTATACGCAAGATTGGGCATCACGCGTTCGCTGACGCAGTTGTTCGCGTACGAGGTCCCGCTGTTTATGGGCGTTTTATCAGCAGCGCTTCTTGCCAATTCGTGGTCTT
>JAPLLL010000060.1 GCA_026387595.1 Candidatus Omnitrophota bacterium | reverse complement strand
GCTCTCCATAAAATATCGCGTCAAAAACAAAAAGGGCGAATATTCCGGAGGGCCGATGTACGTCCTTGAAAAAGGGATGCATGCCAGGTGGTTGGCCGTCCTGTTTGCCGCATTTACGGCGGTTGCGGCCTTCGGCATCGGCAACATGGTCCAGGCCAATTCCGTGGCCCAGCTCCTTAAGGAAACCTTCCTGGTGCCGCTGTGGATAAGCGGTATTATAATGACCGCGCTGACCGCATTCGTAATATTAGGCGGGATAAAGTCCATAGCCCGCGCCTGCGAATGGATGGTGCCGTTCATGGCGATCTTTTACGTGGCCGGATGCATTGTTCTTTTATCTCTTAATTTAAGCTCCATCCCGAAAACCATATCCCTGATATTTTCGTCCGCCTTTACGGGACAAGCGGCAATAGGCGGATTTCTCGGGGCGGGCATGCGCGAGGCGATCCGGTACGGCGTTGCGCGCGGCCTATTCTCCAACGAAGCCGGCCTCGGCAGCGCGCCGATAGTAGCCGCCGCCGCGCGGACAAAGAATCCGGTCCAGCAGGCGCTTGTATCCTCGACCGGCACGTTTTGGGATACCGTGGTCGTGTGCGCGATGACCGGCCTTGTTGTCGTAAATTCCGGCGCATGGACAAAAGGCCTGGGCGCCGCAGTACTGACCAAGGCGGCTTTTTCACAAGTCCCGGTCGTAGGGCCCGCGGTCCTGACGATCGGACTGTTGATATTTGTTTTTTCCACTATCATTGGCTGGTCCTATTACGGTGAGAAAGCGGTCGAATATCTTCTGGGCATAAGGGCCGTAGCGCCGTACCGCTGGCTATGGGTCATAAGCGTGATGATCGGCTCGATAACGGCCCTTCCCATCGTGTGGACATTCGCGGATATAGCGAACGCCATGATGGCGATCCCAAATCTTATATCGCTTATCGCGTTGAACGCTGTTATAGTAAAAGAGACGCACAAGTACTTATTGTTACCTGTTTCAAGAGCAAGGCGTCGCCGAAAAAATAAATAGTTAAAATATCGGAGGTGTAAAATGATAATAGTACTAGGGATAATAGCGGCTTTACTTTTTGCGCTTGTCTTGATCCTGGGTAAGTTCATGCACAACATGGCAATCGTCGAGAGCGAGCTGATTAAAGAGATCAGGGAGATGAAGGATCATCTTATGAAAATGAATAAACTGGGATAACAGGAGGGATCATGCCTGAATTAAGATATAACATGGCAACGGGCGAGATGGACAACAAAAAAATGCCATTCATAAAGCCATGATATCGGTAAAAAATATAAGTAAACATTACGGCGGCCGGGAATTATTCTCGGACGTCAGTTTTGATATCCTCGCGGGCGAAAGGGCCGGCCTTGTGGGCCGTAACGGCCACGGCAAGACCACACTGTTCAGGCTTATAACCGGCCAGGAGCAGCCCGATGAAGGCAGGATCTTCAAGCCAAATAATTATTCCTTCGGATACCTAGGCCAGCACCTTAACCTTACTAAATCTACCGTACTGGAGGAAGGCTGCCAGGGATTGAAGCCGCAGGACTTGCTGGGCGGCGAATGGAAGGTGAAGAAGACGCTCTCGGGGCTTGGTTTTAGCGAAGAGGACTTCAGCCGCAGCCCTTCGGAATTTTCAGGAGGTTTCCAGATGCGTATTGCCCTGGCCAAGGTCCTGGTCTCCGATCCCAACATGCTTCTTCTGGACGAGCCGACGAATTTCCTTGATATAGTCTCTATACGGTGGCTTGAGAGGTTCCTGCGGTCATGGAGAGGGGAACTCATCGTGATAAGCCATGACAGGGACCTTGTCGACAGCGTTACGACCCATATCGTAGGTATACACCGCGCCAAGACAAGGAAGATCAAGGGCCCTACCGCGAAATATTACGCCCAGCTTCAGGCGGACGAAATCCTGCACGAGAAAAAGCGCCTGGAAGAGGAGAAGGAGCGCGAGCGGATGACGGAGTATATCAACAGGTTCCGTTCTACGGCAAGCCGCGCCAGGGTCGTACAGGCGAGCATCAAGAAGATAGAAAAGATGGGCAAGCTTGATAAGCTTGCGGGTATCCGCACACTGTCGTTCTCTTTTAAATATGAAGCATTACGCGCCCACCAGGTCATGGATGTGCGCGACCTTTCATTTTCATACGACGGGGGAGCCCCCTACCTGATAAGCGGCCTGAGCTTTACCGTCAACAGACATGATAAGATCTGTATCGTGGGAAAAAACGGCAAAGGCAAAACCACGCTCCTAAAGCTGCTCTCCGGAAGGCTCAAGCCGGTAAGCGGCGCCATCAAGACCCATACGGCGGCCCTTGCGGCATATTATGAGCAGGCCAATACCGCCGATCTTAACGACGAGCTTACCGTAGAAGAGGAGATATCCAGGGCCGGCGCCTCTATCGATAAGTCGCATGCGCGCGGCATATGCGGCGCCATGATGTTCTCGGGGGTCGCCGCCGAGAAGAAGGTCAAGGTCCTTTCCGGCGGAGAGCGCAGCCGCGTCCTTCTGGGGAAGCTCCTTGTGGCGCCTTCCAATATCCTTTTTCTGGACGAGCCCACACACCACCTTGATATAGAGTCCTGTCAGGCAATGATGGACGCCGTAAGGGATTTTGAAGGGGCGGCGCTTGTCGTGGCGCACGATGAACATTTCCTGAATGAAGTGGCGACAAAGCTCATAATCTTTAAGAATGACAGGGTATTTTTATACCCGGGCACTTACAAAGAGTTCCTGGAAAGCGTAGGCTGGGATGAGGATGTAGTCCCGGTCCCAGCGGCAGCAGCCGCGCCGCAGCCGCAAACGGTCCCGGCTCCGGCAGCCGCGCCTGAGCCTAAACCGCAGGGACATGGCGGTAAAATGGCAAGAAAGGCCCGCGCCGAGTTTAACGCGATGAAAGCGAAGGTTCTAAAGCCCCTGGAGAGCAGGATCAAGAGTCTGGAGGATGAGATAATGGCTTGTGAGGCCAGGGTGAAGGAGTTGAACGGGGAACTTTCGGGGGCCTCAAGAAACGGCCGCCTCGGGGCCATTCGAAGGAGCGAGATCGGCAGAGAGCTTAAGGCCCTGTCGGAAAGCATAGATTCCGGTTATGCGCAACTTAGCGCGGCCATGACAGAATATGATGCCCAGAAGCTCAAATTCAGCGCATAGGGCCCGTTTTAAGCGCCTCAAAACTGGCTGCTTGCCTAGATTCCGCCAAAGTAGTATTATGTATGAAAGACAATTAAAGACTTAACCAATGCGATACAGCGCTATTATCATGTTGTTGTTAACGGTCGTATTGCCCGTTGCGGCAACAGGACAAGTGCAGAAGGAGGGCGCGCAAATGGAATTGACCAGCCCGGAATTTAAAAATAACGGATCTATACCCGCGAAATTTACATGCGAAGGGGAAAGCATAAATCCCGCGCTTGCTGTCAAAAATATACCCAGCGGCACAAAGAGCCTGGCGCTGATAGTTGATGACCCGGACGCGGTTTCAGGCGTGTGGACGCACTGGATCGTTTATGATATTGCCCCGGCTGCAGAGATAGGCGAGAACAGCGTTCCGGGCACCCAGGGAATAAACAGCGCGCGCAACCTTAAATACCACGGGCCGTGCCCGCCGTCAGGCACGCACCGCTATTTCTTCAGGCTGTATGCCCTGGATACGATGCTTAATTTGAATGAAGGGATAAACAGGCAGGAGCTGGAAAGGGCCATGAAAGGCCACACCCTGGCTCAGGCCGAATTAATAGGGCTGTATAAAAGAACAAAGCAGCGTTAAATGGCGATTTTAGCCGCCGCGTGATATAATAAATTGAACGGTTTTAAAACAATAAAAGGAGGAAGTAACATGGCAGGATTGTTTTCATGTGCGACATTTAGACAGATAGGCAATGCGACAACTTTACAGAATTTATTTTCGATAGAAAACATTGATTCAACAAAGCTGGTTTATGTCCGCCGATTGATAGTCCAGATGGATGCTTTGGCGGTATTG
>JAPLLL010000069.1 GCA_026387595.1 Candidatus Omnitrophota bacterium | reverse complement strand
TTGATTGCGATGGCCAGGTCTTGGTAATCCATGACCTTTTGGGGTTATTTCAGCGTTTTAAGCCGAAATTCGTAAAACAATACATAAACTTATCACCTTTAATATTTAAGGCCATTGAAGAATACAAGAACGATGTCATCGGCCTGAAATTTCCCTCCCAGGAACATACTTTCAGCATAAAAGAAGAAGAACTAAGAAAGTTAAGTGAAAAATAAGTTTGCGCGATACATTCTAATTGCCATTGTGCTTGCGCCTATGGTTATATTTGTGGCCAAGTTCGGCGAGCCTTCAATACTTAAGACTTACGTCCGGGCCGGCATGGCGCATTCGCAGAACCTGGCTATATTTTCGCTTGAGCCTGAACCGGAAAACTACAATCTGTCAGTCGACGAAACATTCCTTAATAAGTTAAAACGGTACCGTCTGCCGCAAATGGACATACTCCTACCTAAGAACATCAAGGCGGTAGAAGGAGAGACCAGCATAACCTATTATAAAAAAAAGCCGGGGCGTTCATATAAGCCGATAGCCTACCTTTTGTATGAAAAACCCGGGTTCTTTATGGATCTTTTCCCGCACCTGAAAAAACAAGGCATCACCAATGACCATGATTTCTTAAGCCGCACCATGGCCGCAAAAATCGATGATATAAAAACAGTTACCGACGCCTTTTTTGTAATCATGAAGGGCGTCTTTACCCCGGACATGGAAGAACAAAAAAACCTCAAAATGATAAAATTCTCCTGTGACGGAAAAGATGGCTTTATCAGCTACAATATGGATGGAAAAACCAACTATTTTGACTGTAATTTCTTTGACCGGGCAGGTAATTTTTTCAAGGTATATATAAAAGACCCTTCGGCTTCATTAGACCTGAACAAGATATGTACCATCATCTCTACGGCAAAAAAGAACAAATGAGAAATTATCTTATGATAATAGGTTTGGGCATGCTCCTTGCCTGCACATTGCATAAATCTTACGCAGCCAATTATCCGGACCAACCCCAACAGGAGGGAAGGTATGAAATGCTCATACCGGAACCGCCCAACGGATATGGCACCCGCACAAGTTATAGAAAGGTCCCTGCAATAGTGCTGGATACCTGGCAAGGAGCAGTATTCCGATGCATAAATTTGGAAGACGAAAACCCTATCTGGATTAAAGACGAATTAGCCAAGGATAGCCCGCCTTCTTCTAAAAAGAGATTCTCAGGCAGGATCTCTAATTTAAGCGGGCCGGAACTAAGGATCTCCGCGCTAATAATAAACATTACGGACGGCAAGGCCTGGAATTGCATGGATATCACCAAGGAAGACGCAAAATGGATACTCACCGACCTGACTAAGCCCACGCCCGGGAAAAAAGGCATCTATTCTGAGGAATAGTTGAATTGTCTTGACTTTAAGCTTTAATTGCGATAAATATATAGGTTATGACTGATAATTTGATGGAAAAGATAGTTTCACTGGCAAAACGCCGGGGGTTTATCTTTCAATCTTCGGAAGCATACGGAGGACTAAGTAATACCTGGGACTATGGCCCTTTTGGCGTAGAGCTAAAGAACAACCTAAAAGCAGCCTGGTGGAAAGCGAATGTCTACGAACGCAATGATATCCTGGGTATGGATGCGGCGATCCTCATGCATCCCGAAGTCTGGCGGGCCTCCGGCCATGTAGACAATTTTTTTGATTTAAAGAGCGACTGTAAAACTTGTAAAAAACGCTTTAAGACCGCGGACTTAAAAGATAACAAAAAATGCCCGCAATGCGGCGGAGAACTCACTGAAGGCCGGCCTTTTAATCTGATGTTCAAAACCTATCAGGGCCCGGTAGAAGATGCGGCCAATATCGTCTATTTAAGGCCGGAAACAGCGCAGGGCATGTTCGTGAATTTCACCAATATACTGGACGCGCGCCACCCCAAGCTTCCCTTTGGCCTGGCGCAGATCGGCAAGGCCTTCAGGAACGAGATCACCCCGGGAAATTTTACCTTTCGTACCCGCGAGTTTGAACAGATGGAGATTGAATATTTTGTCCGGCCCGAAGAAGCGGACAAAAATTTAGAAGAGTGGATAAAAACCCGCTTTGATTGGTATATTAATTTAGGCATAAAGACGGAAAACCTAAGGAAACGCCCTCATGGAAAAGAAGAGCTGGCGCATTATGCTTCAGCCTGTACGGATATCGAATATAACTTTCCCTTTGGTTGGAGTGAGCTGGAAGGAATCGCCAACCGCACAGACTTTGACTTAAAACAGCACGCCAAGCAAAGCGGCAAGGATTTTCAGTATTTCGACGACGCGGCAAAACAAAGGTTTTATCCGTACATCATTGAGCCCTCAGGCGGTGTAGACCGGAGCGTTCTGGCATTTTTGGTAGATGCTTACCACGAAGAAAAAGTCAAGGATGACATACGCGTGGTATTAAAGCTGCACAGGGACCTGGCGCCCACAAAAGTGGCGGTGCTGCCGCTTTTAAGGAACCGTCCGGAGATCGTGGAGCTGGCGCAAAAGATCTGCGGTGAGCTAAAGAAAAATATGGTTACAGTTTATGACGACACCGGCTCAATAGGAAAACTATATCGCCGGCAGGATGAAGTAGGCACGTTATTTTGCGTCACGGTAGATGTACAGTCAATGGAAGACAAACAGGTTACCGTGCGCGAGCGCGACAGCATGCAGCAGGAACGCATCAGCGTAGATAAGGTAAAGGATTATCTGTCGGAAAAAATAAATAAGTAACACCCGGCGCTAGTGCACCCGGCCTTATTGGATCGGCCGGTGTTCACTTACTGTAACACCCCGCGCAAATAGGAATTGCGCGGGTGTTCGTTTACTACGAAGGAGGGTTTTAAAAGCAATGGCAACGAAAAAATATGTTTACAGCTTTGGCGGAGGTAAGGCGGACGGCAATGAAAGCATGAAGAACCTTTTAGGAGGAAAAGGCGCTAACCTCGCGGAGATGGCCGGCAACAAGGATTTAAAACTTCCGGTCCCCCCGGGATTCACCATTACCACGGAGGTATGCACCTGTTATTATAAGAATAGGCGGTCTTATCCTAAAGAACTCAAGGACATGGTAAACAAAGCCCTGACCCAGGTGGAAAAACTCATGGCACGTAATTTCGGTGACCCGGTAAATCCGCTCTTGGTTTCCGTGCGTTCCGGGGCAAGAAAATCCATGCCTGGTATGATGGAAACAATCTTAAATGTAGGGTTGACCGAAAAGACCATACCCGGCCTCGTAAAGCAGAGCGGCGGCAATACCCGTTTTGTCTATGACGCCTACCGCAGGCTGATCATGATGTATTCCGACGTGGTCATGGAAAAAGCTGCCGGTATTGAGCCCAAAGAAGATAAAGGCATCCGCAAACAGTTGGAAGGAATCATGTCCCAGATGAAAAACGAGAAAGGCGTCAAGAGCGACACCGACCTTTCCGCCGAAGACCTAAAAAAACTCTGCGCGCTTTTTAAAACCAAGATAAAAGAAATATTAGGTAAGGAGTTCCCTGATGAACCCCAAGAGCAGCTCTGGGGAGGGATTGGCGCGGTATTTGCCTCCTGGAACGGC
>JAPLLL010000131.1 GCA_026387595.1 Candidatus Omnitrophota bacterium | reverse complement strand
TTCCGGCGATCACTATTAGGTCCGAATTCTGCAGGCCAGCCGTCAATACGTCAAAATCATGGAACCCCGTAGCCAGGCCCGATAAGTTCTCTTTTCTCTGGTACAGGGCGTCTATCTTTTCTATGCTGTCCTTTATTATTTCCTTTATATGGGTTATGTTCGATTCGAATTTCTTGGAGGCTATGTCGAATATGAGCCGCTCTGCCCTGTCCAGGAGCTCATCTACGTTGGAGTCAGGCTCAAAACTTTCCTGCACGATCTGTGTCGCGTTCGTGATCAGGTGCCGCAATACGGATTTTTCCTTTACTATTTTCGCATAATGCAGGACATTCGCGGACGTTGGGACCGCGTTGACTACGCTTGTTACATACGCAGGGCCGCCGACCTCCTCAAGGTTGCCGGTTTTCTTAAGGTCCTCGATAAGCGTAACGATGTCAACCGCATTGCTTTTATTGTAAAGATTTATGATGGAGGCAAAGATCTTGCGGTGAGAACCCTTGTAAAAACAGGATTCATCCAGAAATTCTATCGCTTTAGAAATAGCGTCCTCCCCCATCAGCATGGAGCCGAGCGTAGCGATTTCGGCCTCTATGTTATGGGGCGGCACCTTTTCGATTACGTCTGCTATCAAAGGCATTTTATTCTTTTACCACCCAGACCTTGCAGCTTACGGTTACTTCCGGGTGAAGTTTTACGGATACCTGGTACACGCCTAATTTCTTTATGGGTTCCTCAATATGTATTGTCCGCTTATCCAGGCGTATCCCTTCTGCCTCAAAGGCCTTCTGTATCATCTCAGGCGTGACAGAGCCGAATATCCTGTCTTCCTCTATGATCTTTACGGGGATCGTGCAGGAGACGTCTGCAAGCCTTTCCGATACCGCCAGCGCTTCGTCTTTGGTCTTCTTTGCCTCCACCTGGCGTTTTTTCTTGAGCTCCTCCATTAGTTTCATATTTTGCGGTGTGGACGGGACCGCAACCCCCTTGGGGAGCAGGAAATTCCTGGCATATCCGTCTTTTACATTTACAACCTCGCCTATCAGGCCGAGGCTTGGGACATCTTGGGTCAGTATTAACTTCATTGCATTCTCCGTTTCTATTCCGCCACAAAAGGCAGCAGCGCGATTATCCTTTCCCTTTTTATCGCCTGAGAAAGCTTGCGCTGATGTTTGGCGCATGTGCCGGACACCCTGCTCGATACGATCTTGCCCCTCTCGGTGATAAATTTCTGCAGTTTCGGGATATCCTTGTAGTCGATCACGCTTATTTTTTCAACGCAGAACTTACATTCTTTCTTTTTGTACTCCCATTTCCGCTGGGGTCTCCCGGTCCTGATAGGTTTGCCGTCCCTGCCGAACTTGATCGGGCCCCTTCCGCCCGGGCCTCTTCCCTGCGGCCCTCCGGATCTTCCGCCTGGTCTCTTTGTAAACATTGATATCTATCCTTTCTGACGATTTAGAATGGTACTTCTTCCTCGGGTGCCTTTGCGCCCGGGGATGCTGCAGGGCCTCCCGCATCTATATCAGGTATCGGTTCGCCCTGATTTTCCGGCTCCTGCGGCACAGGCACATCCTTGCCCTTGCCGCCCAGGAACTGGACGTTGTTCGCCACCACTTCGGTTGTGGAACGCTTCTGCCCGCTCTGATCCTCCCAGCTGCGCGATTGCAGCCTTCCTTCAATGAATACGGGGCTGCCCTTGGACAAAAATTCGCCGCATACTTCCGCGCGGCGGCCCCATACGACGATCTTTACAAAACAAACCTCTTCCTTTTTTTCGCCCGACGGCAAGGTGTACGCCCTGTTCACCGCTACGGTAAACGTTGCCACGGCAGTGCCGGACGGTATGTACCGCAGTTCCGGGTCGCGCGTAAGATTGCCTATCAATAGTACTTTATTCAGACTGGCCATATGCGCCTCATTCTTTCCTGATAATAAGCTCTCTTATGATCTCTTCGTTAAGGTGATAGATCTTTTTAAGCTCCGAGATCTTGCCCGGCTCTATCTGAAAATCGATCTTGTAATAGAGGCCTTCCTTGTTTTTCTTGATAGGGTACGCCAGGTTGCGTTTGCCCCATTTTTCCGTATTCTCGAGTTTACCGCCGTTTTTTGTGATTTCCGCTTCTATCTGGCCCAATACTTTCTGGTTGGCTTCATCTGCAGGGCCCGCCTTTGTGATGAATACGCCTTCATAGCTCTTCAATTGTCTCCACCTCCGTTTGTATTAAACTTATTCATTGCCGTATTTATCCCTTTTTCCGTCCATGTTTCTATCGCCGCCGCCGCCCTGGCAACGGTTTCCTTAACGGCTTTTTTTTCGCCGGAAACAAACCCCGAAAGCACGAAATCCTTAAGATTGGCGGACCCGCGCCCCTCGGATGCTATCCCGATCCTCAGCCGGTTAAAAGAACTGGTACCTAATTTATCAATTATAGAAATAAGCCCTTTGTGCCCGCCTGCGCTTCCCTGCGGCCTTAGCCTGACGGTTCCCAGCGGAAGATTTATATCGTCGCATACGACAAGGATGTCTTTGCCCTCTACCCCGAATTTTGAGGCGGCGGCGGAAACCGCGTCCCCGGAATTATTCATGAACGTATGCGGCTTAAGAAACGCTAAACCACCGTTGCGCGCAAAGAGCGAACAAAAACTTTTTTTGTTTATTTTGATCCTGTTTTTTTTCGCGAAACTATCCAACGCGAGAAAACCGATGTTATGCCGCGTATTTTTGTACTTAAGGCCGGGATTACCCAGGCCGACTATCAATTTCATCCTCAGGCTACTTCTTTTCTTCTTTCGGGGCTTCTTTCTTAGGGGCCGCCTCTTTCTTGCCCTCTTCCTTCTTGCCTTCTTCTTTTGCCTCGCCCTCTTCAGCGCCTTCTTCGGCTTCCTTCTTCTTCCTGATGAGTTCGGGCTCTTCCGCAGCTGCTTCGCCCGGCACCGGCTCGGCCACCTTTTCTACGAACGGCGGCTTGATGGACATCACTATAAGCGAAGGATCCTGCAGGATCTTGACGCCTTTCGGCGCTGCAATGTCCTTTACATAAACCGAATCATTTATCTTCAGCGCGCTTACGTCTATTTCCAGCTTCGCCGGTATCTCGGTCGGCAGACATTCAACGTCCACCTCTCTCATGATGCGCTCGAGCGTGCCGCCTTCTTTTACGCCGATCGGTTCGCCCTTGGGCTCGACCTTTACCTGCACCTTCAGCGTTTCGGTAAGCGAGATCTCGTTGAAGTCTATGTGAAGGATCCTTCCCTTGAGCGGGTCCTTCTGGATCTCTTTTATGATGACGGTCTTGTCCTTCTTAGTCTTTGCGCCGTCTATCTTCAGGGTGATGATAACGTTGGTGCCGGCCTTTGTGCCGATAGTCTTCAGGAATTCTTTTTCCGAAAGTTTCAGGCTTAAATTGTCCTTGCCGCCTTTATACACCACTGCCGGCACAATACCCTGCTGCCTCAGGCGCCTGGCTAATTGCGTTCCCCTTTCCTCTCTTACATGTACTTCTAAGCTTGCGCGTTCCATTTATTTCGATTCTCCTTTTCTATATGAACAATGAGCTTACTGACTCTTCGTCGTGGATCCTTTTTATCGCTTCTGCCAGAAGGGGCCCTATCGAAAGCGCCCTTATCTTTTTTAACTTTTTTTCTTTAGACAACGGTATCGTGTTCGTGACAACCAGCTCTTTAAGCGAAGAACCCTTTAATCTTTCTATCGCGGGGCCGCACAGCACGGCGTGCGTTATCGCGGCGTATACGTCTTTTGCGCCGGCGCTTTTCAGCGCTGCAACCGCTTCTACAAGCGAACCTGCCGTAGACACCATATCGTCCGCAATAATAACGTTTTTCCCTTTTACCTCGCCCATGATGTGCATCACCTCTGCCTGGCGGTCACTTACGCGGCGCTTATCAACTATAGCGAGACCGGCCTTGAATCTCTTGGCATAGGCGCGGGCCATTTTTATCCCGCCTACGTCCGGGGAAACAACCACCATGTTTTTCAGCTTCATCTTGTTAAAATACTCGACAAAAACATTTATCGCAAAGAGATGATCAAGCGGTATGTCGAAGAAGCCCTGTATCTGGCCCGCGTGCAGATCTATGGTAAGGACCCTGTTCGTGCCTGCTCCGGTAAGGATATTTGCGATCAGCTTTGCCGTAATGGGCACGCGCGGCTGGTCTTTTCTGTCCTGCCTTGCGTATCCGAAATAAGGTATGACCGCGGTTATCCTTTTTGCGGATGAGCGTTTGATCGCGTCTATCATTATCAATAATTCCATGAGATTTTCGCTTACAGGCGGGCACGTAGACTGTATGATAAATACGTCGCGGCCACGCACGTCCTGGTCTATCTTGATGCGCGATTCTCCGTCGCTAAACTTGTCAATGAGGGCCTTGCCCCGGTCTATGCCAAGGTAATCGCATATTTCTTTAGCAAGTTCCGGATTTGCATTGCCGCCGAATACTAAAAGCTCACCGTTTGGCATTTTTATTCGTCTCCTTCGTAATGATTACGCCCGCGTCAATGTTTATGTTCTTTTTGATCCGCGCGTCGGCAATATAGCACTTGTGTTTTACCTTGGTGCCGGAACCTATCCTGGAACGGACTATTTCGACGTAGTTCCCGATCTCAACAGCGTCTTCAAGGACAGTGCCGGGCCGCAACCTTGCAAAAGGGCCGATCTTGCAGTGTTTTCCGATACGCACGCCGCTTTCTATGACGGTGAACGGATATATTATCGTGTCCTGGCCGATCTTGACGTCGTTATATATGTGCGTAGTGGAAGGGTCTATTATGCCGACCCCCTGATGCATGAAATCCGTGAGTATCCTGTTCTTTGTAAGCGTCTGGGCCCTTGCCAGGTCCATCCTTGAATTTACGCCCAGCGCCTCGTCCGAATCGTCTGTCTGTATGGAATCTATTTTCAGCTTGCGACGCGAGAGTATCTCGACAGCGTCAGTCAGGTAATATTCTTTTTTCGGGCCCTTTGGCCTTAACAACTCAAGGGCCTTGAAAACCTCTTTTGCCTTGAAGCAGTACACGCCGACGTTTATTTCGTCTATCATCCTCTCATAGAGCGAGGCATCGGCATCCTCCACGATCCTCAGCACGTCTTTTTTCTCGTCCCTTACGATGCGGCCGTAGCCGGAAGGGTTCTTCATGGTCGTGGTCAAAAGCGTGCAGGCCGCCCCGTTTAGTTTATGTTTCTCGATAAGTTTTCTCAACGTGTCTTTCGTCACAAGCGGGGTATCCCCGTACAGGACCAGGATGTCCCCGCTGAACCTGGAAAGCGCTTTTACCGCCTGCTTCAGGGCGTGGCCCGTGCCAAGCATCTTGTCCTGGAACGCGAACCTGAAACCCTTCGGCATGGAGATCTTTTTCTCTATGCCGTTGGACCGGCTTGTGATGACAACGCCCTTATTTATGCCTATGGCGCGGATATCGTCAAACACATACTCAAGCATGGACTTGCCGTATATCTTGTGCAGCACCTTGGAAAAGCTCGAATGCATCCTCGTGCTTTTACCCGCCGCAAGTATTACCGCAATCGTGTTTTTCATTTTAAGTCTTCTACCCCTCGCCCCAGAGTATCGGTCACAAAGAGTGCTCGGGGTAATTCGGCCATTTGTAAAACCAGAGCCGAATTATTGCCCAGCCTGGATTCGAACCAGGAACCTCAGCTCCAAAGGCTGGTGTGTTACCATTACACCACCGGGCAGTATAAATTAAAACTCCAGGTCGCCTTCAAGCGACTTCTTTTCTTCCCGTTTTTCTACCTTAGGCTCTTCCCGTCTTTCTACCTTCGGCGCGACAGCCGGCGCGACAGCCGAAGGCTGACCAGCCTGCGGCTGGGGCTGTACTGCATGGGCTGATTCCTGAACCGGGGTTGCCGGGCCGTTTATTTTTTCATTAGAGTAGGCATCCAGTATCTTCTTCTGCAGATATTCCCTGCATTCGAGCGTGATAGGATGCGCGATATCCCTGTGTTCCGAATCCTTCTGGCCTGCCCCTGCCTCAGTAGTCTCCTGCATAGGTCTTCTGTCCGTCATCGGAAGGCTACTGCCGCAGTTGTTGCAGAACTTGCTCCTTACGGCGTTCTTGAAGTTGCACTTCGGGCATGATTCTTTGAGTTTGCGTGACGGCATGGCCACGAAAAGGCCCTTCTGCCCCTCTATAATTTTAATATTTCTAACCACGAAAGCGTTGTCAAAAGTAACGGTTGCATACGCTTTCAGCTTCTTGTCGCTTCCATCCTTCAAAAAGATCCTGACTTCCGTGATTTCAATTGTCGTGGTGCTCCTTTCATAAGGTACTGGCTATCAAAATCCTGTCTGCGTTCCTCCTGATGCGTTTTAAGACCCTTTTCTTTACCGCAATTGCCTCCTCTCTTGTTCGGGTTATGCC
>JAPLLL010000080.1 GCA_026387595.1 Candidatus Omnitrophota bacterium | reverse complement strand
CTGCTGAATCCTCATCCTTTGCAGGCCCGAGTATTACAGCTATGCCCGCTATCCTGCCGTCAACAAGCTGGATACCCAGCGAACGCAAAAGCACATCGGATAAAAATCCGGCGTAGCCTTCTTTCGGATGCTGTTTTGTAAGGTAACAAATGGCTGCCAGCACTTCCTCGCACAGGAGCGTTGCAACGCCTTTATTAAGAACACCACCCAACGCGTCTATGTGAAGCCCGCTTGAAGCCGGCCTATTTTGGTTAAGTCCCTCGGCCTGTTTTAATACTTCAAGGCAGTCGGCCAGGGTCTTTACTTCGATCTTAAGCAGGGCGTTCGCAAGCGGCAAATAATAATTTGTCTCAGGAAATGCTATTGCCTGGTCGCGGCCTTTATCTTTAATGGCCGTATCCAGCGTTTCTTTTGTCAACTTAAGGACCGCATCCGCGCCCTTTGTACCTAATTGTACAAGTATGTCCGCTGACATTCTAGATTACCCCCTTTGTTATATCCCTGATCTATCGATGACCGGCACAACAAGGCTGTCCCAGCCAAGCGGCATTATATGCGCGCCCTGGCAGATATCTTTTGTTGCCTTTATGATCCTTGCGCCTATTTCAGTTGATATTGCTTTTTTATCCTTTGCCTGTTCCATTTCTTTTATAAGACCCTCCGGCACAAATATACCTGATACATTTTTGTTCATGTATCGCGCCATGCCCGCTGATTTTAAAAGCACTATCCCGACCAGTACCGGGACCTTTATGTGCTTTATAAGCGCTATGAAATTCCTGAACTTTTCCGGTTCGTAAACCGCCTGCGTCTGTATGAACTCAACGCCTGCTATGACCTTTTTCTCAAGCTTCATGATCTCGGGCTCTATCGGGTCAGCGCCCGGATTCACTGCCCCGCCTATGAAAAAATCAGGCGGGGGGCCTTCAAGCTTATTGCCTGCCATGTCATGGCCTTCTTTAAGGCCCTTTAGCGCGGCTAAAAGTTGGACGCTATCCAGGTCAAATACGCCCTTTGCCTCCGGATGGTCCCCGGAAGACGGATGGTCGCCTGTAACAACAAGAATATTGCGTATCCCAAGCGCAGCAGCTGACAGCGCCTCTGACTGAAGGCTAAGCCTATTCTTATCGCGGCAGGTCATCTGCAGGATGGGCTCGTGCCCCTTTTCCAGCAAAAGCCTGCACGCCGCAAGCGAGCCAAGCCTCATTACCGCGCTCTGCAGCTCCGTGACATTCGTAGCATCAACCCTTTTTTTAAAGAGCTCCGCCCCTTCCAGAAAATGCGCTACATCGCTTCCCTTTGGCGGCCCCACCTCTGCCGTCACTACGAACTTCTTCGAATTTAATTTATCTTTAAATGACATGCTACCATTTCTTAAACATAAAGAACACAGCCCCCAATATCAACAGGAAGCTGACAACATAGTTCCATCTGAACCCTTCTTTAAGATACATGATCGAAAACACCGCGAACACGACCAGCGTGATGACTTCCTGTATGGTCTTAAGCTGGGCAACGGAATACTGATAATGTCCGATCCTGTTCGCAGGTACCTGGAAGCAGTATTCCACGAACGCTATCATCCAGCTTACAAATATTGCTATCCACAGCGGCGAATTCTTATACTTAAGATGGCCGTACCACGCAAATGTCATGAATATATTCGACACCGTCAAAAGCGCAATCGTCCTCATATACTTATCGCGTCATGCTTGCATGCCTCAACGCATGAGCCGCAGTCAACACATTTATCCGGATAAAAAACCACGATATCTTTTCTTTCTAATGCCTCGGCCGGACACGCCTCCACGCATCCCTCGCACTTTGTGCCGTCCTCGCACCCGCACGCGCTCGTGCACTTCCCATCCTTCCAGCAGCACTTTTCATAATCTATCGTAACCACTATTTCCCCTTTCAGAAACGGATGCTATTGCTCCCGTTAGTGTCAGACACCTTTTCAATTGAGGTGTCAGACACCTAATTGCGACTTCGCTGTTTCGACAAGGTTGCGCATCAGAATCGTTACTGTAAGCGGGCCAACGCCGCCGGGAACAGGCGTGATACAGCAGGCGCGCTTGGATGCCTCGTCAAATTCCACATCACCGACAATTTTATCGCCAACCTTGTTTATGCCTATATCAATTACGATCGCGCCCTTTTTTATCCAGTTCCCCTTGATCAAGCCCGGCTTCCCCACTGCCACGCACAAAATATCCGCTTTTTCAACATGCCCCTGTAATTTCCCTGCCCTTGCTGTGCCAATATGGCAGACCGTGACCGTTGCCAGTTTATCAAGCAGCAACATGGCAAGCGGCTTGCCAACAATATCGCTATGGCCCACAACAACGACCTGTTTTCCCTCTATATTGGGGCAACATGAATTTAATAGCTCAAGCGCAGCTGAGGCAGTGGCGGGCCGCATACAGTCTACG
>JAPLLL010000006.1 GCA_026387595.1 Candidatus Omnitrophota bacterium | reverse complement strand
TGAGCCACATCCACAATACGGCGCCGGGCCCGCCCAGCGCCACTGCCGAGGCAACGCCGACTATATTACCGGTCCCTATCGTCGCGGCAAGCGCGGTCATGAGCGCGGAAAAATGGCTTATGTCCCCTGCCGCATGCTCTCTTCTGCGGAAGGAGAGTTTCAGCGCCCGGCCGATAAAGACCTGCATAAACCTAAGGCGGAACGTCAGGAAAATATGGGTCCCGAAGAGAAGGATAAGTAACGGCGGCCCCCAGAGAAAATCGCTTATCTTTGATAAAATTGATTGGATCATATTGAGAAACGGCTCCGGCGAATTTAGTCCAGATACGCTCCGGATCCTACTATGAATGTTTCTTCGCCGTATTTTGCCTTTCTGACATATGTATGTTTTTTTGAAGGCTCCGTTTGCCCCGGCTTGGGCCAAAGGTAATCCACCCACCCCGCTCCGTTATTCAAAGCCGTATTAATATAATCGCGGACCAGGTATTTCTCGGTACTGTCTTTATAGCCGATCAGATTCCTGCCTTCTATGTTAGGGAAGGCGCCGTTCACCAGTTCAACGCCGTCAGGGCTGTCAACGAAAACATACGTATCCAGGAACATGAACGCTCCGGCCTTGTCGCGGATCTTCGGGAACGCCTGCTTGCCTTCCTTTTCTATCAATGCCGCTGCGGAGTCTACGACCTCTACGATGAATTGCTTTTCCATTTTCATGTTGTATACTCCGCTGCCTACGACATATTTTTTGCCTGACGGCGAAACGGCCTGCTTTACAAAAGAGCTCTTCCATAAGGGGAAAAAGCTGCCGGGCTCGGGCCATTGATAATGGAACCACCCTTCTTTTTTAGCGCCTGTGGCGGCATCAATAAGCCCTTTTATTATGGGCCTGTTATTAACATCTTTAAGCCCGATCTGGTTGGCCCCCTCCAGGACGGGGTCGGGGTGCAAGATCATGTTGCCTTTGGTATCCAGTATAAAAATATATATATCGCCATGCCGCCACCTGCTCCCCTCCTCTTTAAATCCGGGAAAAACAGCTTCGCCCTTGGTTTCGATAAGGTTAGCCGCGGCCTTCACCAAAGAAGCAAGGGCCTGCGTTTCTTCATATTGGTAAATCGGAGAGCTACCGGCGGCATCTCCCGCTTCCTGCGCAAAAGTATTAGCGGCCGAAAATATGACTAAACAAAAACCTAATAAAATTTTGTCCATTTCTCCTCCCTTACAACGCATCCCTTTTAGCGATAGTAGCCGGTGCCGACAACCCAGCCGAACGGTTCAAACAAAAGCACGTATGCCCGCTTGAACAGTTCTTCGGTCTGCCCTTTTTTCGTGTACAGATACTCGACATACCCGCCGCCGGTTTTAGCCTTTTCCATGAATTCTCTTATGTAGAATACGCCGTTTGCGTCTTTGTCCTCAAGCCGTTGCCTTCCTTCCTCGGTCTTTTTGGCGCCATGCGCCACATTGATCCCCTCCGTGGTATCGGCCCAGAAATATCCGTCGCTGCCGTAGCTGAGCTCGCGCAGAAGGTCGGCCCCGAGTTTTTTGGCCTGCTCCATGGTCATTTCTCCCTGCTGGCATTTGACATAAATGGCTCCAAGCATGCTGACCGCGGTTTCAACCTCGCTCTTGATCAACAGGTCCTGAGCCGATTGATCCGTTGGCTGTTCGGACTGAGCGCCTGCAGGCAGGCACAAAACCAGCCCGCTTAAAATAAACGCGAATACCGTCACCGATAATTTTTTCATCCTTACCCCCATTTAATTATTAATTGCTTTTTATTCATTTTTTTATTTGCAGGTTTTTATATCATTAACGATCTGGTCGATAACATCACGAGATATATGCTGCATGACAACAATATGCGCCAAGTCCCCGCCTAAGCGGGGGTCAACTTCCGGGGGAAGCTGGTATTTTTTCATAACGTCTGCGCTTGGCCGGCGAAAATAAACAGTATTTGAAAAGTCATTCCGCCAGTCCGGCCAGCCGATCTTCTTGAGTTGGGCCTCCAGATATCGGGCATTGGCAAGGATCGCGTTTGCCTGTTCTTTAAAGCCACTCATCCCCGTTTTCTTCACCTTCCACCAGAATTTTAGGGCCGCGACGGCATCGCGGGAACACGTTATGGTTGGCACGGCTTGGTTCAGGTAGCTGACCTTGAAGGGGTTAAGCGCACTACGTGTCTTTTTTGTGCAGATGAATATTCCCATCGGCTCGTCAAGTCCGAAAAACTTGTGGCCGCTCACCGCGATGGAATCAAAATGAAACACCTTCCGGTTCACCAGGTCTTTGTATCTGGTAAACGGTAAATACCCTCCGAACAGGGCTGCATCAACGTGCCTGTATACCGCAACCGGTTTCTTTCTGCGCAGGACCTCATCGATCGCCGCCTGGTCATCGATCGCGCCTTTAAAGGTGGTCCCCATGGCGATCACTATTAACGCCGGTTTCGAAGGATCCAGGGCCTTTTCAAATTCGCCTATTACCATCTTTCCTGTTTCATCGGTTTTGATTATCCGAAGTTCGAGGTTCTGGAGATCCGCGAGCTTCTTTATGGAATAATGGGCCTCTGCTGAAACATAGCAGATCGGGAGCATTTTTGTCTCGCCCAGGAGCTGCTTTACCCCGAAATACATCCCATGATTATTGCCGTCGGTCCCGCTCATAGTTACTATTCCCCAGGCATCCTGGCTGGAAAATCCGTATAACGGGGCAAAAAAATCGATTACCTCTTTTTCAAACTCATGCGTGTTTATAGCGTAGAGGCTGGGCTCTTGAGGATCGCCCACGTTATTCATCGAGACTTCATATAATTCTGAATTGAGATACCATTCATAGAATTCTTTAAGATCCGTATTTTGGTTGACCGGGTATCCCACCGCTTCGTATTGCATTTTATACATGCGCCTTGCAAAATTATCAAGGCGTTTTAGCTGGACCTCTTCGGCAAAAAGCTGCGTAAAACACAAAAGGCCGGATATAAACGCAAAAAATATGATCCTCACAACCATCCTGCTTCTTTTTTCATGATTCCCTATCTTCATATCGCTCCTTTGCCTTGTCTTTCCTGATCTATCTTTCTGGGGGGACACATCTAAGATTAAAAATGGGGACGTATCTGGTATTAGCTTTTAAAATAACGCGGATACCCCGGCTGATACAGCGGTCTCGTCTATGAACCTTCCCTCTACGTTTACCGCGATGTTATCATCTCCTGTCAGATCAAGGCCGGTAACAATGCCGAATTTTCTATCGGATTCAATATTGTTAGGATAATACGTGGCGCCTGAGGCGACCATCCTGATCCTTGCGCTTACATCCGAATATTTTACGCCGGCATAGGGGCACAGTTTATATCCCTTCAACGTTTCCGATCGGCCTTTTATCGCGCTCAGGTCCATTTCGGTGGCGGCCAAAAGCGCTACCTGCCACTCTCTTATTACAAATTTTGAATTATTCTTGTCTATACCGGTTGCCTCAGCGTTAAAATATCCTTTATGCGGGTCCAGGTCCGTTGTCCGGTAAGAGCCGTCCCCTATTATTTTTATCCTCGGATTTTTAATGTCGAACAAAAGCGCCTTTAAGCCAAGGCCCCATGCAAAACCCGAGCTGGTATCCATCTCTATCTTTTGGGCGCTGGCAGAATCCGTCCATTTTGCCTTAAGGTGCGCCCCGCCCAACCTCACATACGGCTCTATCCGGTCAAACATCCTGTAGCCCAGCCTGACCATGTACCACTGCGACTCTTTGATGCTGGCGTTTGTCGCGCCTTCGGCGCTAAGGTCCCTGGCAAATATAATATCGGCGTCAATTGCGGTTTCAATAGGAATATTGCTGGTTTTTTTAAGCGAAAAAATACCTGTGCCGCGAAGGGTGTCGGCGCCCCCTGTATTGCCGACAGTGCCCGCAAATGCCGTTAAAGGCACCGACAGGCTAAATACCGATATTCCCAGGCAGATCAACAGGTTTATCTTGTTCTTCACTTAATTAATACAGTATACCATGTCGCCGTGGCGTTTGCCACTAACACTGCCTTTTTTCCTAACCTATCTTTCTGCCGAACGCCCTGTTTCTCTTATGACTTCCTGATAGAAAAATATATCGCCAAGAGTATAAACAATACCCACATTACAAATAACAAAATAGCGCGGGGAGACATCTTAGCCGGAGGTGATCCCATGGGGCAAGATCGCTGCAGCGGTTCTTTAATAAAAAATTCTTTCCCGTCCTTATTTTCTTTATGCTCGGTCATGGTTTTGGCTCTTCATATAATTCTTATTTGAAATTAAGAATTCCGTTACGATCCTTACAAACAAACCAGGATTTTCTATGTGTATGCAGTGGGCCATGCCATTTACGGACCGGAAAATGCTGCCGGAAATATTTTTAGCAAGCGCCCGGGCCTCTTTCGGTAAGATCAGCGCGTCTTTATTCCCTTCAATAACCAATGTTTTGGCTTTGATCCTGCTCAACCTCTTACGCGTATCAAACGATGCCATGGCATCTATCTGCCCCTTAAAACCGCTTGCCTGCTGCGCATAAGGGTATCTTGACCCGTTTTTGACGAATGCCTGTATAAATGCCCTGTTGGCGCGGCATTTCGTAGAAAATAACCAGCGGGTCCACCCGCGGATCCATGCTTCTAAATTTTTCTTCCCCTGAAGCGCTTTGTAAAAATCCATGAAGAGCGCGTTATTTCTTTTGGAAGAGACGGGAGCAGTACTTTCCAGGATGAGTTTATCTATCCGCTCGGGGTAATCTATAGCAAGTTCCTGCGCGATATAGCCGCCCATTGAATGGCCCAGGACATGGGTCTTTTTTATTTTTAAATGATCAAGCAGCCGTACGGCATCGTCAGACATCTGGCAGATAGTATACTCTTTATCCGAGATCCCGCTGCGGCCGGCCTCGCGATTATCAAAAGCAATGACCTTAAAATGCGCCGAAAGTTTATTGATGACGCCTGCCCAGCTTGAAATATCGGACCCAAGGCCTGCGATCAGCAGAAGCGGCGCTCCCCTGCCATGGACCTCATAATAAAGCGCAACATCATTTCGTTTGGCTTTAGGAAGTATCATATTATACCTACCCATAGGGACGTTTTCACTTTTGAACCTGGAACTGTCCCTTTTTTAAAATATTTAAAACAAAATGGCCCCTCCCTGCGTCTATATAGTAGGAGGTGAAATATGCCAAGATCCGCTAGGATATTCATCGATAATGCCTGCTACCATATTATTACAAAAGGCATCCAAAAACAAGTCGTTTTCAGGGAGGAGGCCGATTACTTGCATTACCTGCAGCTGCTGCATAAATATAAGGTTAAATACCGTTGCCTCATATACGGGTATTGCCTCATGGGCACCCACGTACACATTGTGTTGGAATCACCATCCGGGCTAAAAGCAATGAGTTCGTTCATGCACGGGTTAAACCAATCATACGCCATGAAATTTAACAGCAAATACAAGACAAACGGCCATCTCTGGCAGAATAGGTACAAGAACTTTGCGGTACTAAAAGGTGATTATCTGATTAACCTGATTTCTTATATAGAATTTAACCCGATACGGGCAAAAATAGTACCAAAGCCGGAAGATTACCAGTGGAGCAGCTATAGGTGGAGGGCGCTGGGAGAAAAAAATACTGTTTTAGATGCGTGTATAACATAAAACCTTCGGGGGGACACATCTGAGATTAAAAATGGGGACATATCCGGGTTAAATTCTCAAAACGTCCCCTTAATCCTTAATCCTTTAATTAGTTGTTTTTTATTCATTTTTCAATCTGTGTTTTCTTTTTTAGTGCTCTAATTGCCCAAACGATAGATCTTATTGCTAAATAAACAGGATAACCAAAAAATGCTAACCGAACTCCAATCGCATAAAGCAAGGCGAAAATATGATCGCCAAAAAAGGGATATGGATTTTTTAAACCAATCGTTGAAAAATATTCATAATGATGACCTGCCGGAACACTTATCCATACAAGCATAACGCTGAGCATCATAATGCCGGATATGATCAACGCTTCTCTTGTTACAATTTTCTTTAGATTTTTATTCATTTCTTACCCCTTGCCACCCGCTTTATCCTACGCCTCAGC
>JAPLLL010000089.1:49734-52075 GCA_026387595.1 Candidatus Omnitrophota bacterium | reverse complement strand
CCGACACTAACAAAAGGCCGATGGTTGTTTTTGCGACTACTTTATCCAGCACATTATTATTGTCCTTGTAAACATACGTACTGGTTATACCTTTTTTGCTGTCAATCGCGTAATCGATCTTTTCTTTTCCTTTTTCACCGGAGTACTCTATGAGGGCATCGCCTTTCTCTAACCAATCCAGGCGGCCGTCCGTAGTATCATCATAGTGATACCTTGTAGTTATCCCTTGGCGGTCGATGCTTGTTATGATCCGCTCGCTCCCCTTGCCTCCCTCATATCCCATCGTCAGGTTTACATCGCCGCTAACGTTAGTCTGCACAACGCTTTTGAGCGCGCCTGTAATAGCGTTGTAGGTATAAGCGTTTTTCAGGCCGCCCGCAAAATTTACAGCATTCATCCTCCAGTCGTCCGCGCCGTACAATTTATATTCTATGGTGTCTACTTCATTATGCGGGCTATCCGGGTCAAAGTAATCTTCCGCGGCTTCTTTGTCGACATACCGGATTCCGTTTTTCTCATAGAATGTATACACATAATCATCTACCGAATCATCACCGATCTTGTGTGTTACAAAAACTATATGACCGGGGCCTAGCCATCTTCCATCGTCCGGCGTAAATGTGTACGGATCCACGATATTGTACCTAAGCGGGTCAACGTTACCTACAAGCCCCATGTATAACGGGTTATCTATATGATCTATTACTTCCTCGCCTTCCCGCCCCGTATAATATATGGTGGATATGGAATCAGGGTTAGACGGGTCTTGCTGTATCGCGTATACCATTCTCCCGTCTTCATAATAATAGTCCGTTACCGTACCTACGATCCTGTTGCCTTCGCCGTCTGAACCGTCTTTGTAGTTGTAGTCCTTGCGCTCGGTTACGGTATAGGTGCCTGTTGCCTTGTCAAATGTGTAGGTGAAGGTCTGCTGGATCTTTTCATTGCCTGCCGGGCCTTTGAAAAGGGATTCTTCGGTAAGCAGGCCTTTTGCTTCAAGCTCGGTCCCGCTTATTGTCTTTGCGTCGTTGAGGCTAAGCTTTGATGTGTTGTAGGTCTTAACCGATTCGAGGCGGCCGTCTTTGTAGTTGTAGTCCTTGCGCTCGGTTACGGTATAGGTGCCTGTTGCCTTGTCAAATGTGTAGGTGAAGGTCTGCTGGATCTTTTCATTGCCTGCCGGGCCTTTGAAAAGGGATTCTTCTTTAAGTTTGCCCATGCCGGCTTTCCTGGCGTCTTCGGCAGATAGCTCGGACGTATCATAGGTTTCAATTGATATGAGGTGCCCGTTTTCATAGTTATAGTCTTTTCTTTCGGTCGCCTTTTCGTTTTCATATGATATTACCTGTTGGACCTTTTCTTTTCCCGGAGGGCCGTATAGTAAGGATTCTTCTTTTAATACGCCGGTTCCGCGTTCGCGGGCTTCTTCGTTGGATAAGCCTGTTGTATCATATGTCTTGACCGCCTTAAGACTTCCTAGCGTTGATTGATATACCTCTTCGTATATATAATCTTTTCGTTCAAATATGTTGCCGCGCTCATCGAATGTAAACTCTGTGTATATTTTTTCATTTCCCTCTTTCCCCAAGTACACGGTTTCGGTCTCTTTTATGCCCGCGCCCGTTGCGATCCTGTCCGCTTCGCTTAAGCCTGAAACAATAAATCGCCTTACGAAATCCAGATTCTTGCTGTCGCCCTGCGGATCCTCGCTGTATGAATAATCCGTCCTTTTGCCAGGCAGGCCGTTCTCATAATCGGAAATAGAATAGCGGACCTTTTCCTTTCCGGCTTTGCCGAAGTGAACAGTGGTATTGCTTAACCTGTTTTTATCTTCCTTCCTCCAATCCGCTTCGGAGACGTTTTCAATGTTGTATGTCCTTGTTTCATCCAGGCTGTCTTTATCTTCCCCGTCCTTGGTATAATCATAAACAGTCATTTCCGTGGGGACAAATTTCTCATTATACCCGCTCAATATATAAGAAACTTTTTCTTTGTCTTTGGGGCCGGTAAAAAATGTTTTCTTTGCCAGCCTGGAAGCGTTTTCCGTTAACCAGTCTTTTTTATCTGCGTTCGAAATGTCGTATTCCCGGATAACATCCAAAGTGCTCTGGTCTTCTTTATAGCCGTATATGTTGATCGTCCATGGGCGATCGGAGAAATAGTCAGATAGCGCATATGCTACCTTTTCATGTCCCGGCGCACCCTCATAAACAGTCTTTGAAACGATCGCATAGCCTTTAATGTTATCGGGGGTAACCTTTTTGCCCGACCACTCCATTTCGAGGGTGCCGTCTTCGGCATTTTGTTTCTGGGTACCCTCCCGCCACTTAGAAGTGTCTTGCCC
>JAPLLL010000089.1:49295-49660 GCA_026387595.1 Candidatus Omnitrophota bacterium | reverse complement strand
TCATATCCGGATAACGAATATTCTATCTTTACATTGCCGCCGGGGCCGCCAATCCCTCTGGCTCTGCCTTCATACTCATCGGTAATAAGGTTTTCTTGCCCCTGTTGCCTGATATTTTGAAGATTCGCGTCAAATTGGCTTTTCCCGGAAAGCCTATCTTCCTCTTCTTGCTTTTTATTAACAAGTTCTTCGCGGGATTGTTCAGCGCTTTCGACAACATTGCTGGACATGCCCTTATCTTTGTCGTATTCGCGTTCTTGTATTAAAGAGCCAAGATTGACTCCCCACGCTATCTGCTGATGTAAAAATGTCACTATAACGATCAGGGAGATCGTTTTTAACCAAATGCGTCTATGAGGGCTTTG
>JAPLLL010000089.1:28560-49264 GCA_026387595.1 Candidatus Omnitrophota bacterium | reverse complement strand
AACATAGAAACGGGAATAAGAGTTCGGTAAAGACTTTATAAATCCGATTAAGAACAAGGCTAAAAAAAATGTTTCGCAACTTTTCATCGGCTTTATTTTCCTCACATATATAGTATAGCATATAATATATTAATGGCAAGCCAAAAAACTAACTTTTTTTTCCTTAACTTCCCTTAAAACTAGAAAACTTTTTAAAAACTTTTACAACTACTAACTATACCACCCAAAAAAAGATGTCAAGAAAAATATATCCCGCACCGCAAAAAATCGCGTCAATCTCTCCAATAAGGCATAAATTTTAAATAAAAAGCTGCGACATGATGTATCGTATCTATCCGAAACCACTGCCGAGTATATTTAAAGCGTATTCCGCTTATTGTTTTATCCGGCCTAGGTACTGAGTAGACCGACTCGGGAGTATTGCATAAGTGCAAAGTAGCCCAGGCGGCCAGTTTCAGGGCATCATAATACTTTCTAACCCTTTTTTCATCGCCAGTTTTGTGGGCAAGCTCCAGGGCGGCAGTTAAACCTTCGGCCCGCGCCCCGTCGGCATAAGGGGGATCGCCGTAGTCATAATAAAAAGCGCCTATATAATCCTGATAGAGGGCGTCTTTTTTCGTATACATATACGCTGTCATTTTATCGGCATCTTCATATACGAAATCCTTATATTCCTTTTGCCTCATCTCCGGTATGTCCCATAATTCGTTTATTCCCATCATAAGCCAAGAATCTGACGGCAGGTTTGCGTATGCCTTATGATAGATCTCTGGGCGGCGCCGCAATAGAAAATCTAAAGCCAATTTTAATTTCTTACGTATAAACTTTCCATCCGCTTCATCTTTAACCAAATATTTATGGTATGTGGCCAATCCTACAATTGCCTCTCCGGGGTAGTAAAAATTAAAAAGCCGGATATTTTCTTCTGGCCAATCTATTATTTTGTCCAGATAAATATAGTAGTAGGTGAACTCCCCCGTCGGGGTAATCTGACTCAGAAGGTGCCTGGCAAGCAAGACTGCGTATTTTTCATACCGGGGATCACCGGTTAAATGCTGATATTCCGACAACAGATATAACGCGATGCCGCTGCCGCCAAGTTTTGCCTTGCGGTTATAATAAAGATAGCCCGCTTCCGAACCGTCAGCCAGCTTATAAACCACAATATGCGGTATAATAAATTCTATCGCGAGGCGTGTTGGTTGAAGGAGTTTTTCATCCTTGTACAATCGGTAGTCATAAAGCAAAAGCAGCGCCCCGCCGCAGTGTCTTAACTCGTTGTAGTATGGGTTCTTTTGAGGATCGTGCTTTGGATGTTCGTGGTCGACATACGAATCCCTGCTGGCTTCATAATAATATAAGAACTGGCCGTTTGGTTTCTGATTGCGAATTACAAAATCTATTGCGCTTCCCACGGTCTTTTCTAATTTTGTTTTGGTAAGTTTACCCACAATGGGGTATCCGCGGTAAAGCTTGAGCCATACGTTTTGATAGCTTATATAACTATCGGTGTGAAACCGGTAAAATGTCAATTTATCGAAAGGAATATCCCGAAAGCGTTTTTTGATATAGGACTTAAGGTGGTCTAAAGATAATATTGACTGGGTAAATGCATCGCCGGGTAAAAAATACAGCTTTTTATTTCCGTAGATAACCAAAAGGCCATCAACGCCTATTTCAAAACGTTCGGTCCCGATCGCATTTTGCGACATTCTTGAAAGATCGATCTTTTCCGGTTTCTGGAGGATAAAATCCATTTGAAGCCGCGTGCTTGAGTCAGAAAAATTGAATTCTTTATATCTATTATTTTTTAAGACCCCCTGCAGGGCCCGAAGAAGATCTTTTTCGCAATTGCTGCCTGTCGCTATGTTGCGAATACGCCTTGTCTGGGGCTGATAAATAGTCAGTACTATACCGTGAAATGTTTCAGGAAACCGCGTTTTTTTATAGATGCTGTAGATGTTATTATCAAATTGATCCTTCTTAAGGCCGCTTTTTATTTCGCTGAGCAATGAATTACCATATGATGATTGTCTGAGTAAAAACTTGATGTTAACGTTGGAGAAAATCGGGCTATGGCAAGCGGAATAGAAAATAAGGCAAACTATGGCTAAAATTGCTGCCAGGCCTATCCGATTTTTAGCATGCCCCATGATTATTAACCCCTCCCGATTAGCGTTCTATAACTCTCGATATCCTCGCATAATAAACCGGAACTTTTGGTTGCTCGGCAACGGTTTCCAATTTATAAAAATTATCAAGGTTGTTTTTTGAAATCGGCCTATTGCTTATTGCGGAAATCTTTTGTGCCACATAAATTTCATCTAATATGTGCCCCTTTTTCAGAGAGAGGATTAGTTCTTTATTTGGGTTTGCATATTGAAACGAAACGGCCCCGCAATAAATAACAAACCGATCCGGCTTATCCGTTATCAAAAGGATATTTTTACCGGAATTATTTTTTAAAAAATTAGACGTATACTTGAACACTCTCCAGCCCGGAGAATATTCAAGATAAAAATTATCATTGGTTGAGTTCGGAAAATATAAAAAGAAGATCACAGAACACAGCAATAGCACAAGAAATTTCCCGTACCTTAGATTGAAAAAAATCCTGGTTAAAAACAAAGCGCTGATCACTGAAGAAACAAGCGCCGGCAGCATATAAAGACGGCTTACGGGCGGAGATGAAATCGCCCCCCAAAAATAACTTGTATATGCCACCCAGCTTGTTAAGAAATTTATTATCGCGATGAGATAAAGATATATTTTCTCCTTTTTTAAAGAAATCATTTTTTGCAACACGGAAGGATTAACGCATAGCCAAATTAGGCATAACAATGATAGATTAAACGTAATAATTGCAAACGGTAAATAGCGATCTGCTTTGAGCAATTGTTCTATAAACGCGATATTGTTTTTTAAAAAATGCGCCCACCCAAACATACTCGTACCATATTGTTTGCGTACGGCTAATATCCATTGATACGTAAGGATTTTATGCCAGATAAAAGGCAAAAGTAACAGGGGTGTACAAAAATATATAAGTTTCTCTTTCAAATGCCCAAACGGGATTTTCTTTATAAAAAAAAGAGCGGTAAATGTTAAGACGGCATAAATAAACGATTCGTTGCGAATATACAGCAATAGCAGCAGATTGATCCATAAAAATCTAAAAGCTATTTCCTTTTGACTTGTCAAAAAATAATCCAGCGATATGAACGATAAACACATAAGAAATATATACAGCAGGTCGTACCCCCCGGAATTTGCATTATGGATAAATATGGAGTGGGATACGATCAAAATTGCAGCTGCACACGCAGCGGTCGCATTAACAGCATTTTTTAGATAGGTAAATATGAGACAGATCAGAACATATAAAACTATAAAATTTACTATAAAAACATTCTCAACCCTGTAACCGCGAATAATATGCACAACGGCTACCAGGAACGGGAAAAGTGGGGGGCGCTTAGGGATGATCCTGTCTAGTGAAAATAAATATTGGGGGGAACTTTTTTTACCTTGCGAGACCATGCCCATTATAACCTGATCAGATTTTTTTTCACAACTCATCGTGCGTGAAACCCCGACCAGATTTGATTCGTCGGATAAAACTCTTAGATTCGGCTTTAATGGCAAACAGATAATGAGGATAAATATAAAGATCAAAAAATAATTTTTGCGATTGGAATGGATAAATTTAGCAATATTATTATCTTTTCTCAATATAAGGAACGCGGCCCAAAACCATATAAATACCAGTAGGGCCATAAAATAAACGGTACTATTTGTGAAACATGCACTTGCGAGAGATATGTCTTTGATGGTTAGCCAGCCAAATATAAACGGCGCTAAAATAAGAAATGCTGCGGCAATGAAATGAAGAACGGCCTTGCGAGTCATGAATTTACGCCTTGCTTTCCCCATCGTTGACGGTTAGCTTCATAGATCTCTTTTAAGATGCCGTGTATATCATATTTCAGATCCCAATCTGGGAAATGCGATTTAAACTTGCTAATATCGCTGATCCACCAGATGTGATCTCCCTTGCGGTTTTCTTCTGAATATCGGCACTTGACCTCTTTGGTTGTAATATCGGAACAGATTTTTATTGCTTCCGCAATCGAACAATTGCTGAATCTTCCTCCGCCTATATTATAAACTTCTCCTACGCGCGGGTCTTTAAAAAATTCATAGAATGCCTTGACTAAATCCAGACTATGGATGCTGTCGCGCACTTGTTTGCCTTTATAGCCATGTATTACATACGGGGTTCCGGTAACCGCGCATTTCATTAAATACGCCAAGAAACCATGTAGTTGGGTCCCGGAATGATTAGGCCCAGTAAAACAGCCCCCCCGGAAACATACAGTTCTGATGCCGAAATATTTTCCATATTCTTGCACCAATAAATCAGCTGCGGTCTTTGAAACGCCGAAAAGACTATGTAGACTTTGATCGATTGGCATATCTTCCCGTATACCAGTCTCGTATGTATGCCCCGTCTGGATTTCCCATCGGGTTCCCTGTTCGATAAACGGCAGCCTATTGGGCGCGTCACCGTATACTTTGTTCGTTGAGGTAAATATAAATACCGCTCCGGGCGCATATTGCCGTACCGCCTCTAATAAGTTAAGCGTGCCGTTAGCATTCACTGTAAAATCCACTAGGGGAGCTTTTGCGGACCAATCATGAGAGGGTTGCGCTGCCGTATGTATAACAAGTTTGATCTGTGATGCATATTTTTTAAATACTTTGCATATTGTATTGTAGCTTCGAATGTCACCGTGAATATGACGATACCTTCTACCCAATGTTTTTTCTAATCGCTTCCTGTTCCAGAAGGTTGACGCCTCGCCGCCAAAAAAACTCTTTCTCATATCGTTGTCGATACCAACAATATCAAACCCGAGTCCGGCAAAAAATGCCGATGCCTCGGAGCCTATCAAGCCGGCAGAGCCGGTGATCACCACAACAGCCATATTTCTTTTTCCCTCTCTTTCATGTTGTTTGCAAAGCAAACATTTTATTAATAAAACGGATGATATGGCTTCTTCCGCGAAAATCTTTTTTATTAAATATGCTTTGAATTGCGCGGGGCAAAGCTGTCGAAACAAAATAGTTTTTGATCCGTAATATACGATAAATATGAGTACGCACTAAAAAACTTATCAGCCATTTTGGAAGAAATGGCAAATAATTGAGCAATAATGAAACGCTATAGTAAGGTTTCGGGTTAGCCATGCTGCCGCCCGTCAGATATGATTCTTTTGCCGAATACACGCCTTCTTCTATGTTATTTATGTCATTGTCATTGATCAGTTTTTTTTGTTTCTCGATTTCAACAATGGGTGTTCTCGGATAATAGGTTAACCATAAGATGCTTATTAAATCGGGCTTGTGTTTGCTATAAAACAATATACTTTCCTCTTGCAGTTTTACCGTATCTCCCGGGATCCCCAGCATATGATCAACTTGGACCATAATGCCGCATTCTCTCAGATCATCAATGGTCTGCGCTATTTCTGTGCAGCTCATTTTCCTATGAAGAACTCTATTGCATAATTCTTTTGATAGTGATTCAACCCCAACCTGTATATTAACACATCCCGCTGAACTTAACGCTCTTATTATTTTCTTGTTCATATAATGCGGATTGGCGATACAAGCAAAAGGTAAACCAATTTCTATTTTGTAACGTTCGCAAAATTCAAGGATCCATTCTGCGTCCGACGTGAATGAATCGTCAAGAAACATTACATATTTTAAAGGATAATTGTCTCTGGCCCAGCAAAGTTCAGCAAGCACATTATCTACTTTTCTCCGTCTGCAGACAATTTTTCCTCTCTTTTGATGCATATAAGAGTTGAAACAGTAGGAACAGCTATAAGAACATCCTCGGCTGGCCATAATTCGATATTCATAACACGAATCTTTTAATGATAAAAAGAAAGGGGTTTTATGCGGGAACGGCAATTCATTCAGATCGGCCAAGGCGCCTTCTCTAAACTCTCCGACGATCTTACCTTCCTTTTTAAAAACTATACCTTCTATAGGATGTTCGGGAAGGATAAATGCTGTATTCCCTTTTCCGATTTTAAGGAAATCAAAAAACGATCTTTCGGCCTCTCCGATACAAACACAGTCAACTTCTTGGTTCTGCAGGACTTTTTCAGGTACTGCGGTCGGATGGATCCCGCCGAATATCGTTATTACATCATTACATCGTGCATTATTTCCTTTAAGGCCTTTGCACAACTCAGTTGATACCGGTAATTATCGGTTACGCGAGAAAAAGCAACAATGTGCGGCTGGGTATCCGATATTTTTTTTGCTATTCGCTGAAAGGAGATTGCCCTATTCTTCATGCCCAAATAGGTATCTTCTGCCTGATAATATATATAATCAACCCCATAGCCGTTTTCCAAGCAAATAGCCATTAAGTACTCGATCCCAAGGCTTTCAAAATCCGGATAGACAAAAGTAATCTTAAGCATATTTTTTGAGTTTTTAACAATTAATCCTAAACCGTTTAATTGCGATAAAAGTCATTATGAGCAATTTAAAACCATGGCGAAAATGCTGCATTTTGCTACGCTCATATACTCTTCTTTTATAACGTACCGGGATTTCTGCCATTTTAAGATTGAAACTGGCAGCTGCAAAAAGCAAATCAAAATCGCCCCATTTATCTAAACTGCCTCGACTGGTAATTTCATTTTCTTTAATTTCAGGCCAATATTTTTTTAAAAAACCCTTTGTCCCGCATAGGGTATCTGTCAAAGAAAATTTTAAGACCCAAGAAAATATTCGTCCAAATATATAATTGCCGATAATGTTTAAATACCTCATAGACTGTCTTTCCTGGGGGTAGACCATTCTGGACCCATTTACAAACTCAGCCTTTCCGCAATTAATAACATTGAAAAATTTCTCCAGATCTCCCGGCATCACGGTCAAATCCGCATCCAAAATCATCAGTACCTCTTGTTGTGCGCGGTCAAATCCTTCGATCAATGCGTTCTTTTTCCCTATTTTTGGCTGAACATAAAGCTTGATATCCCTATTTGGATTATCTTTTATTGTTTTTTTGATTTCATCTGCTGTATGATCCGTAGATCCGTTATCCACAAAAATAATCTCTACATGCCGGCCCATATCGGGTATGCGTTCTGCCACGTGCTTGATGTTGCTTTCTTCATTTCTACAAGGAATAACAACTGAAATACCGTAATTATGCGTTTCTGTGCAAACTTTTTTTGCGACTACATAACGCAAAAGAGACAGGCGATTCAAAAAAGGAACATTAATCAATATTGAGTTGATAAAAAAAGATAATACCGGGATATAGAAAGGGAAAAGAAAACATCTGTAAGTTTTAAGTATATCGAATCCGCATAAATCAAGCAGGTTACTGATCTGATCTATCTGGAGCCAATTTTGAAAAGGTGTGGGCATTCGCAATTTAATCGCTTCGCCAAATTTCAGCAATGGTTCCCATAAGGCATTATAGTGGTCGAGAATATAGCATGTAAATTCGTCTCCTGCTGTTTTTAAAGTATTAAAAAATGTCTGTACATCTTCAAGTTCACCTACCATGCCGCATATAACCACGTAATCAAATTTTTCATCGGGAAGTTTTTCCTGTGCATCCATTGTATAAAATTTATAGTCCTTGTGCTTCTGTCTCGCGATATCTATCATTTTCTCGCTGATGTCTATGCCTACCCCGTACGAAGGTTTTAGCGATGCAAGCAGATCTCCTGTTTCACAGCCTATAACAAGAACTCGTTTCGATCTCGGAATTAAAAATTGATAAAATCTTTCTTTGCTCTTATAGTAATACCGGTTTCTATTAAGCCACTTTTCCCTTTCCGCGGTAAATTTATTATAATGTTCGCGTATTATCTCATTTGGCATAATAATCCTCCCCATTGGCATAACTTTTAAAAAAGAAACTTCAAAAAATTTAATAACATTTTGAAATACCGGATAATTGATTTCAACGAATTTATTTTTCGGGACACCTGTAAAACATATTTCCATCTAAAATAGAATTCAATATAGGCTTTTTTATAATATTTATTCAGCTCTTCACTGGTAAGACCCGGCAATTCTATAACTGCTTTCCCGTATCTGTTAAATCTGGCGAAATCGCTGGTGGTTAATCTCAGTATCCGCCCTTCTTTAGCCAAATCCCAAATTTCTGTACCTGGTAAAGGGGTGAGCAGGGAAAATTGAGCATAATCTAATTTTAATTTTTTTGCGAATTCTATCGTTCTGCGCAATGTCTGCTTTGTTTCATATGGGAGACCTAATATAAAATATCCATATGCCTCAATCTGCAGTTCACGTACACACTTAACAGCAGCTTCTGCCTGTCTTAAAGTTATCCCTTTCCGTGTTTTATTTAGCACCACCTCATCGCCTGACTCTATTCCTAAATGCACGATAAAGCAGCCCGCTTTCTTCATTAATCCCAATAGGCCGCGGGATATGGCGTCAACTCTCGTTGTACAGCTCCATTTTATATTAACCCTGTTCTCTATTAACTGAACGCATAGATTTTCTACCTCTTTTTTATTAATCGTAAAAGTATCATCCCAGAATGAAAAGATTAAAATGCCATATTTTTGCTTAAACCATAGAATTTCTTTCAAAATAGACGCTACATTTCTAAATCTGTATTTCTTTCCAAACATGATCTTTGAGGCGCAAAAGGTACAGTTGCAAGGACACCCGCGCCCCGTAATAATCCCCACAGATCTTCCCATATAAGGAGTACCATACCGTTCTATCGGGAGTTGCTCATATAGCGGAAAAGGCAAAGAATCAAGGTCTTCGATTAATGGTTGAGGTTCATTTTTAACAATAACGCCTTTATCCCGGTAATAGACGCCTTTTATCAACGGCAAATCGGCGCCTCTGGCAATTAATGACATCGTCACTTCTCCTTCGCCATATACAACAATGTCGATATCTTTGTTTAATAACATTTCCTCCGGTAAGGCAGAGGCGTGCGGCCCCCCGACAATTATTGTGCAATCAGGTTTTATTCTTTTAGCCATTTTGCAAATTTCAAGGCTGACTACAACTTGGGGTGTGGTTACGCTAACCCCCATATAGTCTGGAGATTCATCTCTAATAATATCTTTCAGCTCATATAAATTTTTTAAAGACCAGGTAACATCCACTATTCTTACTTTATGACCCTCACTACGGAGTTTTCCCCCAATACTGGCAATACCGTAAGGTATAAACCCCCATTGTAATTTTTTGATATTTGACCCCCCATATAAAGTCTCATATGGAGGGGCTATAAGTAAAATTTTGCTCATTATTTTTCTCAATTCATTTTTGTTTTTTCTATCTCGATAATGGTATAATACCAGAAATACTGGGGAATAACGAAGTCGCATATTTTTTCAAAAAGGTTTAAACAAAAGATAAAAACTTCAGCTTGCGACAATTTGGGTTTACCATAACGATAATGCATAAAAATACGAAATAGAGGCAGGGAGTGTTTATGTGTTATTTTGACATGCCATATGAGTAATTTCTTTATATCTTTCATTAATTCTTTTGCCGAATTAAAGATCATCCCTCTTTCAACCTTAATAAGCAGGCTTTGGAAAAAACCGATTATATTTAACCCGTTCGCTTCTACAATATAGATCCTGCCGCCATTTTTGCAAACCCTGAACATTTCCGATATGATCTTTCTTTTGCCGTTTACATGATGAAGGATATCTCTGCAAAAAACTATATCGAAAAAATCCGCGCGGAAAGGCAGAAACAGCGCATTTGCCTGAACAATAGCTGTCACGCCGCTATTTTCCTTGGCAAATTTCGATTTCTCTAAAGAAAAATCTAACCCCGTTATTTTTTGAAAGCTATCTTTTAGAAAAAAAAGATTGGCTCCTTCGCCGCATCCTACCTCCAAGATAGCTGCATTACGCCTTTGCTTAAATATCCCTTCTAAAAGTTCTTTTTCTCTCCTGGCAACAAAAACATTCTGGGTTTGCCAATGAAACCTGTCCTCATCAGCATGAAAAAAATATTTTTCCATTTCCATTTTTATTCAAATTGTCTGAATTTAACAACAGTATGCGCGTGTAAAATAAATTTTAGCAAGGTCTTTAAAATACCGAACCCGTATATTACGCTGGGCCAGGGCTTTATTACCGATGCCTCGTCAAAATATCTGGTTCTAATCGGTATTTCATTTACTCTAAAGTAATGCAGTAAGATTTGCACAATGATCTCTGTGTCAAATATAAAGCCATCCGAATTGTCCATAAATCTTATTGCCCTTAAAACCCTGGCGCTATACGCCCTGAAACCCGAATGGTATTCGGTCAGATATGTACCAAATACAATGTTCTCCAGCGCCGTAAGTATAATATTCGTATTATGCTTCCATAATGGCATCCCCCCGATAAGCGCGCCGCCTTTCATCATCCTTGAGCCAAATACCGCATCTGCCTCTCCCCGTCTTATGGGATCTATGAGGTCCGGTATCGCCTTTGGGTCATACTGATAATCAGGATGCACCATGACAACTATATCCGCCCCCATCTCCAGGGCCTTTTGATAGCAGGTTTTCTGATTCCCTCCGTAACCTTTATTTTTACTATGTACAAATACCTTCAGCCCAAGCTCTGTTGCGACTTCCGCGGTGTTGTCGCTGCTTTTGTCGTCTACCAGGATAATATCGCTTATCCCTTCTTTTGGGATATCGGCCACTGTTCTTTTTAATGTCTTTGCAGCGTTGTAAGCCGGTAGGACCACGATTGTTTTCATTTCTTTATGCCCGGGTTTTGGGCCCTCATCCTGCTCAAGTTCTTCGATATATTGCAGCCCCCTGTGCCTACGCGCATAGACCTCTATCTGGTCCGCCGTATCTATAGTAAAGAGCTTATTGCCTAAAAATGTTCTTTCAGACAAAAATTTCATAACCCTATAAATGGCCCGGTTATAACTTTTAAACCTATGGACCCAGTATTTGAACGAAAAAGTGCGCGGGTGAGTCGCACATTTTATCGGCACAAATCCGGCTGCATTCAGCATTTTATATAAGGTATTTTTTGTAAAATAAAACAGGTGGGATTGATTGATGCCCCACCATTTGGCTTTCAAAAAACGGCTTATCAGGCTATTTATATCGGGCGTGCTTACGCACAATACGCCGTTTGGCTTTAGTATGCGCCTGATCTCTATCAACGTGGCTTTCGGGTCCTCGAGGTGTTCGATAGTGTCCTGCAAAATAATAGCATCAAAGAAATTATTCGTAAAACCTGCTTCTTTTAAAAATCCGCAAAATATGTCAATATCCAGATTTTTCTTGGCGTAATCAACACACCACCTGGAAAGTTCAACGCCATATATCTCCCATCCGTCTTTCTTCGCTTCGCTTAGCAAAAAACCCGTCGCGCATCCCACATCCAGGATTCGGCCCTTCTTTTTCAGGCTATCGAGCCTTTTTAATATGATCCTGGCCGATGCCCTGCGCCCTGGTTCTTCTCTCCTATATTCCTCAGCCATCATATTTATATACGAGGATGACACTTCTTCCGTGCGCTCCCTGGGCGTTACATAGGTAAGGCCGCAGCCAAGGCATTTAACTATCCTTTCCGGCATAGAACGCTCCGAATCAGTAATAAAATACTTCTTCCCGGAGGTTTTGACGCCTGTTTCAGCCTTATATAAAACCTTATAGTGGTCTTTCCCGCACAGGTTACATTTTACGTCTGACAGCATTTCCAGCCTCCTTGACGACAATATGCCAATTTTTATCATATGGAGTAACCATATAAATTATAAAAAATCCAAGCAAGATAAATACTAAAGTAAGCGTCGAGCTTTGAGCGCTTACTTTAACCCTATGATCGGGCTTAACCCCAAGTATAGCTGCACAAATAACTAATACAATAGTAGCAGAAACCGGCCACTGACCGAAATTCAGTATCCCTTTTGCAAATTCTACAGCGACCGGCCATGCCTCAGACGCTGTCAAAATAGTGTGTTTTTCGAATATATCCGTCGGAGGAGCAAATCTTATTTTAAAATAAGCCAACGGGAACAGCACAGGTGCAAGGCCCGTCAAGAATACAGCGACTTCTTTAAAATAGCTCCTAAATCTCCCTGCCATAGACACCGCAATAAAACGGCCCATAATTAACGCTGCCAAAAACAATAGACCTTCATTTTTTGCCCAACATGCCAATCCGGCGAGAAATCCCGCGATAACTAAAAATACCGCATTCTTGTTTTCGCTTTTTTCGTATAGATAAAATACTGCTATACTCGCCAATATAAAAAAGCCAACAGGTATATCCGCATATTGCGCGGTGCCGGAAACCAGGAAAAGCGGGGTCCCAAGTAAAACCAGGCTTGCTAAGCATCCTTTTTTTTCGGACCCTGTTATAGCGAAATACGAGGCCAATAAAAGCAAGGTAGCTATAGTAAAAGTCACGGATACCAGGATCGGCACAATAACCGTATCTATCCCTGCATAGGTCCAGCATCTTGCAATAGTTGCCGGAATAAGCAACGGGTAATCCGGATGCGACCATCCCAATACAGGAGAAAAAGCATTTGCCCATTCGGCGCCGGACCTGAATATAAACCTGGCGCGCATGTTCCATATGGCCCAGGCATCCCAGTCGCCATGGGGGCTGATGAGAGAAGAAACTACTAACATAAAAAGGGCGGAAACGGTGCAAACCACGAATCCGGCCGAAAATAAACTAAAATGCCCTGTCTTTTGAAGGCGTTCTTTAACTGCTCGGCCTTTTTTGCAAAATAAAATCAACGCGATTAAAAAAATCGTGCCTTCGAATACGGCAAAGAACTCCCCGGGTTTAGAAAAAAGCACCAGCCACACAAAAAATATAACGGAGGATGCGCCAAGGCCAATGCCCGACGATAAGCTGATTAAAAAAAGATTATCAAAAAAACCGGTCTTTTTTTGAGGCCACACTACTTTTATGATCATAAAAGTAATTACTATCGGCAAAAGAAATGATGTCATTACCTTTAAAATCATCTATCCCGCCTTTTTGAACAACACGACTCCATTGCCAAAATCCTTTATAAGAAGTAGGCCCTTTGAGGCCTGCATTTGCGCCCTATCAAACGATCCGGTAAAATTTCCCAGGACAAAAGGATGGTTTACGTTATAATCGACTACAACCGGCGCAAGGGCATATTGCGAAAGATAGTATCTTGCGGTTTCTACGCCGGCAAAACGTATGTCTTCGGCCTTGCGGTCAGAAATATACCCGATAACGCCTTGTTTTGGCAAATAAGTCTTTACAGCGTTAAACCTGCTTTCGTACAGAGTAATATCGTCCGGGATGTGACACTTTGAATAGTTGCTGATTGTATCTTTAAATACGCCTATTATGGAAAGAAGGCTTACAAAAATAATGGCCGCTATCGCCATGCTGGTTTTAGTCTTTTCCATTTGTTTACTTTTTAAATAACACTATTGGCCCCGCTTTCTTAACAACCCTGAATCCTCCGTCCCGAAGAAGTTGCTTAAAATTCTTATCGCCTTCCTTGGTGTAAAATCCGGATTTAAAAGTAAGCGGGTCCTCAAAATCTATCAGCATATATTCTGTCGTAGGGGGCAGTCTATATGATATATCCGAGAGGGTGTATTTGCCCATAATTACATGATGCAGGGAATACAGTTTGCTTCTGCCGGAAAGCTGCGGAAGAAACTCAAATGTAGAAACAACTTCCGCGTCCCGTGGTATCTCTTTTAAAAAAGCCTCTTTTATGTAATCGGAGTCAGTTTTTAAAAATGATCTTAAATTTAATAAATTATTTATGTGCGGCCCTAAGATCAGATTTGAGCCGATTGCGGCAAGCAACAGGGAATTAACCAAAAAATTCTCTTTTTTATGGAACGTACTGCGCGATAAAACCTTTTTTAGCCCAAAGATAGACGCAAAAAATACAAAAGGAATGATCTCTGCGGTATAATGGAAATAAATCGTGTGCTCTGTCAAGCGGCTGGACAATAGATGTTGAAAAATCGTAGGCACGGCAGCCAAAAAATTAACCGGGCTTAAAAGCGGCAAAAATAAAACCGGGCCGATGATTTGAAGCAGATAATTATGATTTTCCGGATTTAAGATTATATTAGACAGCTGGACCGGATGCGTTAAAATATTTTTTAGGATCTCTCCTCCTGTGTTGCCCAAATATCCGTATAGACTCGTAAATTGAATTATACCTTTGCCAAAATACGGTATTAACACATATACCCCGATCCAGAACCATACGGACCCTAAAATAATAGTGCTAAGCCACCATTTAACAGGCCTTTTAATAAGAAGCAGGTAGATCCCTATAGGCACGACGACCAGCGGAAGGTTTTCCTGGCACAACAGCACTAAAATAATCATTATAATAAACGGGATAAACCGGCTTTTATAAATAAAATAAAGCGTGGCAGAAATGAAAAATGTCGCAAACGCAGTGGGATGAAATTCAAACAAATTGACATACCCAAGGCTTGGATAGAATAAATATGAGAATAAAACAGCCAGGCTGACATTTTCAGGCAGGTTTTCTTTCGCGATAAGGTAAATCGGGTATGCCGACGCGCCGAGCGCCAGCGTCTGCAATAAAAGCAGCGTAAGCGGACTTTGAAAGACCGCATATGCGGGCGCTATAACGAACAATATGAAATTGAGATGATTTCCAAGGAACGGAATGCCCAATATGGAACTTTCTATAGAGCCGTGAAGGATATTATAAAGCGTCTGGGCATGAACAGCGAGGTCAAAATCATTATAAGAAAAGGAGTTATACTTTAAAACCGAGACAAGCCCGAAAAAAAAGACATAAAGGGCCGTCAGGAAAAACGCCAAAGCGTCAGTTTTGTTTAGTGCAGATTTCTGCGGTTTTTGCATGCCTGAATAGCCATTTAAGGCCTAATCCTGAGTCGTACCTAGCCGCAAATGAAACAAGTTGTTCTTTAAGATCCTCCCAGGCTATATAAATACACGGAATAACGAATAGGGTAAGTACTGTAGAGCTTGTGAGGCCGCCTATTACCGTTATCGCCAAAGGAGACCATAGGCCAGCGCTTTCGCTTCTGTCAACTGCCATCGGCAGGAGGCCTAATATGGTCGTAAAGCTGGTCATCAGTATCGGCCTTAACCTGCTGCGCCCGCCCATAACTACCGCTTTTAACAAACTCATGCCGCTCCCGCGCAGATGATTTATTTTATCGACAAGAATGACCGACTTATTCACATCTATGCCCCCAAGCATTATTATGCCCACCACGACCCCTATACTTACGGATATGTGGGCGATCAATAATGACAGCGTTATACCGACCATTGACAATGGAACCGACGCCATTATGATAAACGGCTGAGTATAGCTTTCATAAAGGCTCGCCAATACCATATATATCAACGCAAGCGTCAGCAGGATCGTAGGAAGGAACTGTTTCTGGGTAGCAAGCAGGGTAGGATAATTCCCGCCGAATTCATAGTAATAATTTTCCGGGAATTTTACGTCTTTTAAAGCCTTTTTTATCTCTTTGACCGTCCTGCCAAGCGGGAGCGAGCCCATGTTTGCGCTTACCTGCACGACGCGCATTTTATCTTTCCGCCATATCTCGCTCGGGCCCAGTCCGTATTTAAATTCAACTACCTGGCCGAGGAAAATATCAGAATTTTCTTTCGTCGGCAGTACAAGGCGGCGGACATCCTCAAAGGTCTTGCGGTATTTCTCGTCGAGTCTTACAACAGCCTCGACTTCTTTTCCTTTGGTGTGGTAATACGTCGCCCTAAGCCCTCTCATCTGGCCATGTACGGCCATTGCCACCTGGCTTGTATCCATACCATAGGAGGCCGCCAGCTGCTTATCAACCTTAAGCCCGAGTTCGGGAGAGCCTTCCCTCATCCTTATCCTGGTATCAGTAAGGCCTTTTATGTTGCCCATCCTGCTTGCAATGGAACCGGCAAGCTCGCGCAGGGCCTTATAGTCATACCCATACAGGTCCAGGACGATCTCTCTCGAGCCCGCTTCCTGCGGCTCTTCAAAGTAGATAAACGGCTGGTATATGCTCTCATCCTGCGGGAAATACAGCTTTATGGTCTCTACTTCGGAACGTATAGAGTCGATCACCTGTTTTGTCGTCCGCCTGCGCTGGGTAGAAGGCACCAGCCTTACGTACACCTTTGAAAGGCCGGATTCAACCCGGCTTGAAGACGTTTTTACTTCGGGGATTTTTTTAAGCACCTCTTCCACCTTCCGGCAGGCTGAATCGCAGACCTCCAGCCTGGTCCCGGCCGCGAGTTTTACAAAAATAGTAAAATCGCTCTGCCCGGCGGAAGCGATAAATTCCTTATCAAATGTCCCGAAGACCGCAATGGCCCCAAGAAAGCTTATAAACGCAGATATTATTAATGCATATCTGTATCTTAACGCTTTAAATACCCACTTACTGTACCATTTGTATAGGGCCTCCATCCACTCGGCACCCCTTGCAACTTCCTTCATCCTTGAGGCTATGAGCGGCACGGCAGAAAGCGCCACTGCCAAAGATGCCAAAAGCGATATGGTGACTGTAAGGGCCACGCCGCCATAAAGCAGCTTTGTTTCAACGTTTACAAACAGGATCGGTAAAAATACAACGAGCGTGGTAAGCGTCCCGGCGACAATAACAAGGGTCATCTCCTCGGCGGCTTTCTCGGCGCGGGCCCTGGGATCCATAGGTTTCCCCCAGTATGTGAAGATATTCTCAAGCACGACTATAGAATTATCCACGAGCATGCCTATGCCAAGGGCCAGTCCGGTCAGCGTCATAATATTCAGCGATACGGTTGATGCCCTGCCCATATTTAGCAGATACATGACGCTGAATGTTATTAAAACCGATATGGGTATTGAAATAGCTATTGTAAGCACGAATCTAAAACGTTTGAAAAATATAAACGCCAGAATCGTCAGCATTGTTACCGCAAATAACGGCTTACCCCCTATAAAAAGCACAACCCCCATATACACCAGAAGGGGGATTATATATTTTCTTTTTATTTCCGTAAGGAAGAAAAGCAGGACCAATATGGCCAAAAGCCCCCCCTGCAGCAGGGAAACATTGACCGTATCTATAGCTTTTTTTATGCCGTCTGCCTGGTCATAAGTCGTAACCATTTCAATTTCTTTAGGGATGCGGCCCTTTACCTTAGCCAGTTCGTCCTTGATGCCTTTTGACACGGTAATGGTATTTGCCGTGGATTCTTTCTGGATATACACCGACACAACCGGCCGTTCGTTCAGCCTGGCAAAGGTGCTTGGTTCCAGATACGAATCCTTTACGCTGGCGACATCTTTAAGCCTTATTATGGAGCCGCCGGGAGTCACGGCAACCCCTATATTTTTTATCTCTTCGAGAGTCGTAAATTCTCCCATCGCGCGTATGAGGAACTTGCGTTCGTCCCTGAGCACATCTCCGGTAAGGAGGTTCAGGTTATTCCTCCCGACCGCAGCCAGCACCATGTCTATTGTAACGGCGTTGGCCTTTTGGCGGCTCTGGTCCACCTCAACCAGGATCTTTCTTTCCCTGCCGCCCCCTATCTCAACGTTCGCAACCCCCGCTACTCTCTTTATCGGCTCTTCCAGCGTCTCTTCGATTATTTTTCTGAGCATCTCTGGGCTATAACGTTTGCTTATAAACGCAAGTATAATAACCGGGTAATCTGAATATTTGTAATTTGCTATAACGGGCCTTTCGATCTCTTTCGGAAGTTTATTTTTTACCTTTGCGAATTTTTCCCTTACTTCAAGGGACGCAAAATTCATATCCGTACCCGGTTTAAAGCTCATCACAACCGTTGATTCCCCTTCTTTCGAAATAGAAAGAAGCGACTCAAGATTGCTTACCGTGCTTACTGCCTCTTCTACGGGCTTGCTGACCAAAGATTCAACCTCGGTAGGGGGGATCCCGCCGCGGATATTTACGATGATGCTTATCTCGCCATAGGTTATATTGGGCATTAGCTCTACCGGGATATAGAAGAGCGAAATTAGCCCCATGAAACAGACTATAAGGGTCACCATCAATATGGTAACCGGTTTACGTATGGAAAATCCTGGAAGGCCCATTATTCTTTTCTTTTCGCGATTTTATCCAAAAATCTCTGAGTCACCAGATAAACGGCCGGGATAACCCCTAATGTGAATACCGTGGCAACGATCATGCCGCCCATGATCGATATGGCCATGGGCTGCTGCAGTTTTGCCCCTTCGCCGATCCCCAGCCCAAGAGGTATCAGGCCCAGAACTGTTGCCAGGGCTGTCATCAGGATAGGGCGCAGCCTTACCTTGCTCCCATAAATTAAAGCCTCTTCCAATTTCATGCCGGATTTCCTGGCAGAGTTAACAAAATCTATCAACACGATACCATTATCCACAACAACACCGCCCAATATTATGATCCCCAGGATCGACACTATATTCAGCGATGTGTGCGTAAGGTACAGCGCCCACGCCACGCCTATTAACGACAGCGGTAAAGTAAACATAATGACAAACGGCTGCCATAGATTTTCAAAGGTTGAGGCCATAATCATATAGATCAAAATAATGGAAAGTATGAGGGCAAATGTAAGGCTGTTGAACGATTCCTGCATCTGTTGGCTTTCCCCCCCGAATACGACCCTGTAGCCTTCGGGCAATTTAACAGTTGCCAAAACCTTGTTTATATCTTCCATTACTTTATTAAACGGCCGTTTATATATGTTCGCCGAAACTATAAGAACCCTCTCCTGGTCAAGCCTTCGTATTTGGCTCGGCCCCTTCCCTGTGCTGAAATAAGCCACCTCTCCCAGCGGCACATTTATCCCCAGGGGCGAATGGACCACGAGCCTGCGTAATTTATTCAAGCCTGCGGCCTCAGCCTGACTTTTATATCATATTCCCTGCCCTTTTCCTTAAATTTGGAAACGATGTACCCTTTTATGCCTATATGTGAGGTTTGCGCTATATCATTTACCGATAGCTCATACAGGGAGGCCTTATCCTTGACAATATTTACTTTTGTCTCCGGGGCCGGAGGGGCTAGAGAATTCTGTATACCGTATAGCCCCGCGACATTATTTAATTTCTTCTCTATGTCCTTGGATATATTTTTCAGCAGCGTCAGATCAACGCCTTTTACCTCAAGTACAATAGGCTTAACTTCTGAAAATGCGGTCTTGAATATGCTCTCCTGCAAAATATATTCTATCTTAGCGCGCTTTATACCCATTGACCCGATCTTAGCTTTCAGGTCCTGGATAACCCACGAACTTGGGTGCTCCCTTTTCTTCTTAAGATTAGCTATGATCTGCGCCTGGTTCGAATCAAGCGCCTCTATGGCCTCTGCACCCAGCTTGCCTTTCGTAGAGCCTATTGTAACCGAGACATTATCTATATCCGGCATACCAAGAAGCGCGGCCTCTATCTTAGCCGCAACTTTATCCGTGGCTTCTAGAACAGTGCCTGTTTCCAGATCCACTTTTATAACAAATTGCCCCTGATCGATCGGTGTCATAAATTCTTTGTCTATTAATACAAATAAATACATGCTCCCGATAAACAGCAGAAAAACTATTCCTATATTTATCCATGGATGCCTTATGAAGTGGGCAAGAATAACGCCGTAGATTTTATCCATTAAAATAAGAAAACGAGATTTGCGTTTCCCGCCTGCTACTGGTTTTCCCGCTTCTGATTGCTGGGTTTTTTTTCTGCGCATTGAGGTCAAGACAGGAATAATTGTCAGGGCTACAAAAAGCGACGCGGTTAATGAGTACGTAATGGTCAATGAGAGCTGTTTAAATATCTGGCCGGCTATGCCGATAACAAATACAAGCGGTAAAAATACCGCTATGGTGGTCCATACTGTCGCGCCGATCGCGTTAGCCACCTCGTCGGCTCCGTTGCCGGCTGCTGTCCTGGTTTCTTCTCCGAGTTCATCCTGATGCCTGAATATATTGTCGATTACGACTATGGAGGTGTCTACCAGCATGCCCACTCCCAGGGCCAGCCCGCCCAACGACATTATGTTTACGGAGATGCCTGAAAAATACATGCAAATCAAGCTGACCATGATCGACAGCGGTATGGTCGTTGCGACTATCAGAGAGTTTACAATGTCCCTTAAGAAAAACAGCAGCACAAAAAAGGCCAGAACGCCCCCCTGCCATGCTGCGTCCGTCACCCCTGTTATGGCTTCTTTTATAAATACGGACTGGTCATAAACCACACTGACATCGATCCCTGCCGGTAATCTTTCCTTTATTTTTTTCATGGCGCCGTTAACTTTATTAACAACATCTATCGTGTTCGCCTGCGCCTGTTTTTGAACCAATACCGCGATGTTTTCTTTACCGTTAAATCTGGATATGCTGGTGACTTCTTTGAATGTATCGCTTACATCGGCAACATCGGACAATAATATGAGCCGCTTTTCTTCTTTTTGCCCTTCGACTTCCGTTTGCAGCTCCTCTTGCTGCCTTTTTACATCCGTGCCGACAACAATTTTCCCAATTTCCGATACCTGCTGGAATTCACCCAGCGTCCTTATCAGATATTCGGTATAGGCCTCTTTTATGCTGCCCGCTGGGTAGTTAATATTAGCGTCGCCTATCGCCCTTGTAATATCCAGGCTGGGTATGCCGTA
>JAPLLL010000089.1:21906-28529 GCA_026387595.1 Candidatus Omnitrophota bacterium | reverse complement strand
AGGCCTGCATCTTATCCTGGTCTACCTCAACAGAGATCTCCCTTTCAACCCCGCCCACAACGCTCGCAGAGGCAACTCCCTCGATCTTCTCAAGTTCGTCTTTTATGTATCTTTCAGTAATATCCCTTAGCCTGGCAGGATGCACCTGGCCGGTAACGCTTAAAGTCATTACGGGCAATTCAAACGGGTTGAATTTTTTTACAAGCGGTTCTTCCGCGTCAAGCGGCAACCGGTCTTTTATCAGGTCTATCTTTTCCCTAAGGCCCAGCGCCGCAAGGTCTATGTTGGTCCCCCATAAAAATTCCGCGAATACGATCGAGGTCCCTTCTTTAGAAATAGAGCTTATACGGCGCAGCCTGCTTACCGTCCCTATCGCCTCTTCCACGATCCTTGTGATCTGCGTCTCTACTTCTTCAGGCGCGGCATTCTCATAAGTGGTTACTATCGTGAGCTGCGGGTAGTTAAGCGGGGGGAACAGTTCTTGCGGGAGCCCGAGCCAGCATATCACACCCAGGAGTATGATGGCTGAATACACCATCATTATGGTGACTGGTTTTTTTACGGAGAAAGTTGCTAGCGCCATGAGATGTGCTTAAAAAAGCGCCTCTTGTGTTTCGGTGACTATGACCTTAACACCGTCTTTTAACTTTTCCTGCGTTTCCACCACTACAAGTTCGCCTTCCTCAAGGCCTTCCTTTACAACAAAAAACTCGCCTGACCTGTATGCGGCCTTGATAGGCCTTGCCTCTACAGCGCCTTCTTCTTCTTTGGCCCCTTCTTCACCCTCTTTTTTCTCAGGGCCCGCCGTTAAAGCGGGCGTCTCTGTTTTCTTCACTACGTATGTGACATACCCTTCCTCGGTCTTGTCCAGGGCGGAGTTTGGTATGACTACCGCTCCCTGGGCTTTATAAACAGCGCACGATACCCTGGCGAACATACCGGGTAAAAGTTGTCCTTCGGGGTTTTTTACTTTAATTTTTGCGGTCTGCGTCCTGGATTTTCCTTCAATGACAGGCGCTATGTTGTCCACAGTACCCGAGAATTCGATATCGGGATAGGTGTCAACAGTCACAACCGCGGTCTGCCCCAACTTGACCTTTCCTACATCTTTTTCTATTATCCCTACCTCAGCGAATACTTCCTTTGAGTCTATGAGCGTTCCTATTTTATCATTGGGATTTACAAGCTCGCCCACTTCGGCATCTTTCGTCCCCAGCGCTCCGCTCCTCGGCGCGTACAGATACGTCTTGTCAAGCTCCCTTTTTGAAGATTCGAGTTCAAGCTTTGCCTGTTCCAGCTTAAAACTGTTTATGGCCCCTATGTCAAACAGCTTCTGGATCTTATCAGCCTCTATTTCGTTATACCGGATCTTTAAGAGGGCGTCCTTTTGATTAAGGGTGGCTATTATCTCGCCCTCTTCGATGCGTTCCCCCTCCTTAAAATTAAATGATTCTATTATGCCGGTTGCCTCAAATTTCAGGCCTATTTCCTTATAGCCCTTTATCGTGCCAAGAAGCGGAAGGGTATCCTCAAAATCCTTTTTTTGGATTTTGTAGGTTTTTACCAGGATCGGCTCCTGCGGGGCCTCGCCCTCTGCTGGGGCCTTCATGGCTTTTTCTGCCGCTGCCGGTTTTTTAAACAGCTTTTCTTTAAGCCTGGCCTGGAGCATAGCGACTACTACAACCGCCGCAATAACGACTAGAGGGACAAGGACCCGGGGACGGAAAATTTTACCGGCACCGCCGAGTTTTATCCGTGGTATTCCTATTTTAGGAAGTTTTATACCTGGTAGTTTAGGTAACTTTATTCTAAAATTAAATTTCATGTTGCCTCCCAATTTCTATTGTTTTACATTCTGGAAATTGATCCCGAGCCATTGAGTTTCTCATGTATGGCGAGGGACTTATTTAAAATAATTGCTTATCCCTATCGCCTTGTTAAGTTTTTCAAGCGCCAAAATGCTCTCAACCATAGCCGCGTTATAGTTTGTCTCTTCAGTGGCTAATTTCATTTTTGCCCCGACGATATCCTGCGTTGTCGCTTCATCAATAAGACGCTTTTCTTTTACGATTGTAAGCTCTTTTTCGTATAAGTCCTTATTTACAAGGCTGTTTTTTACTTTAAGCACCGATTCCTGGTAATTAAAATACGCTTCTCTTACTTCTGCCGCCGCGGTTTGTTTGCTCTTTAGCAAATCGGAAAGCGCCTGCTCTTTCGTAACTAAGCTGCTTTTCGCTTCGGTATAGCTCGACAGGTTATCCAGGATGTTGTACCTTACTGAATTGGTCTCGCTCAGCGTCGGGCTAAACGTTGTCAGAGAAGGTGCTGTGTGGTCATTGGCATAAGAATAACTCATAGTATTGGGCCCCCACGGCACATTGACCTGCGCCCCCAAGAACCATTCATTGCTCATTTCTATCTGGCCGGGCGTAAATACTTCACCTGACCTGCCTATTGAACCGGTCAGGTCTATTTTCGGCATTTGCTTGCTTTTCGATATCCGTTCGCCGTATTCGGCGGATTTTAATTCCAGCTCTTTTATCTTTAAATCGGTCCTGTTTTCATATGCCAATTCTATGCATTTTTCAAGGTCTATACTATGGTCCTTAAAAACCAATTCCGTATCAACTTTTATATTTATGGCCGGATCCCTGTCCAGGTTCATAAGCTGCAGGAAATTAAGCTTTGCAAGCGAGAGGCTGTTCTGAGACGAAAGATAGGCGTAATATGCCTGATTATACTGGGACTGGACGTTTAAAAAATCCACCAGCGTGCTCGTGCCTGCCTCGTGTTCCTTTTTTGCCATTGCGAGATCGCCTTCCAGATCTTTATACACCCTTTCATGGACGCTGAAATCCCTTATGGCTTTTACATAATCATAATAAGCCTTGATAAGCTCCATGGCATAATCGGCTTTCGTCTTTTCAAAATTTTCCTGGGCGATCTTCAGGTTGACCTTCGCCTGCTGCCATGTATTTTCCAGTTCGCCGCCGCTGTATAACGGATGCTGCATCTTTACTTGGTATTTCCTGCCTTTGTAATCCTGGGATGACACCACACCCTTACTTTCGTCCCATCTTAGCGTAGCCGCAGGAAAAAGCTCCCTGAAAACCTCTCTTTCCTTAAGATGCGCCAGGTCCATTTGTTCTTTTGCCACTTTTACCGGTAGGTGGTTTTTAACGCCGACTTCTAATGCGTTTTGCAGGCTTAGGGTAGCTCTTGTCGGCACCTCAAATACGGGTTCAGGCGTTTCGGGCTTCAGAAAGAATTTCGCCTGCAGTATTTTATCCTGCGCCCTCTTTATATATTTGATTGCTTCTTGATTGCCCGGATCTATTGCCAGCGCCCTCTGCCACCACTCGACAGCCCCTTCAAAATTTGAATTATCGTATTGTATGCGGGCCTGGATAAGACAATGGTTTAAATCTTTACCGATCGCCTGCGCAAATAAAGGATCGTACAATAAAGACTGGAAAATAAACAAAGATAAAGTAAGAAGCCGCAGTTTCTTCAACCTAAGCTCCCTGGACCTTACGTTTCTTCCGCCACTGCCTCATGTATTCCCGCATATAGGTCCTGTGTTCATCCTTATGCTGCTGCCGGTACAGCTGCAGGTATTCCGTGTGTCTTTTGCGCCACTCGAGCGCCCTTTCCCTGCACGTCTCCTGCCAGGATGAATCCTTTGCCTGCCTGTATCCGAAATACTCCGGGTTTCGTTTTCGCCATATCTCCATATTTTTGAGCTGGCGATTATACTGGCACTCGATGCTTGAGCAGATGATCTGTTTGTTGGGCCTGTATTTGTTAGGAATAAACCATTTTTTGCATATCGGACAAATTTTCCCTTCTGCCATAATGCCTCCCAATTTCTATCGTTTACATTCTGGAAATTGATCCCGAGCCATTGAATTTTTCATGTATGGCGAGGGACAATCTATGATTCCAAAAAGACCTCTCGCAGCCCGACTGAAGCAGCGCCTAAACTAACGGCCTTTTCACCCGTCACTGATGGCAAAATAGCCACCGATTGTTTTGGTTTTTCTAAAGACAGTTTCTGAACTGTCTTTTTTATTTGTGTGAATAGCACTTCGCCGGCGCGTTCAATCCCTCCGCCGATTATCACAACTTGCGGGGCGAACAGATTTATAAGATATGATATCCTTACGCCCAGATTTATCCCTATGCCTTCAATAACATCTATTGCCAGCTCATCATTCGAGGCGGCCGCTTTTATAATGATATCGTCGGTTAACTGCCCCATGTTGCCTTTTACAAATTCAACGATCTTTGTGCCCACGCCGCTTTCTATCACCTTAAGCGCTTCTTTTTTAAGGCTCATCTGGGCGTTCCATGGCTTAAGATAGAGCGAATCATCCAGGATTTTAGATTTCTCTTCATGGCTCAATATTCCCGTGAGGCCCTCCAGATCCACGCCCGTAATATTCGTACCGCAATATACCTCGCCCCTTATTATCACGCCTTTCCCAAGATCCTTGAATATATAGAGCAGATTTTCCGCTGCCGCTTCGGGATTAACGGCCCTTTCTCCGAACGCGGCAAACATTGCGTCAGTACCAAAAAAAGCTTGTATATTAAATTCTTTCTCGATATCGTTTTTAAGGTCGGCAAAATATACTGTAGCCCTTGAACGGCCCTTTTCTTCGTCGAGCCCTTTAAGGGCTTTGTTCTTTTCATCCGTCATCCCGTATGAACCGATACCGACAAATTTTATCTTTGCGGGGTTAACACCGGCTTTTTTAATAACTTCCTTTATAACCGAAACGAGCGCGGCAGATACCGCATCCTGCTCTATTGCCGGCCTGGGCATTTCTGCCTCGGCTATAATATTCAGCATGAAATCCGTCAATACCGCGCTGAGGGCCTCCTGGCTGAAATCAATCCCGATAAGAAACACCTCTTTTTTGTTAAGTTCAATAAGCGTGGGCTTACGGCCGCCTTTTGAGGCCTCTGTCCCGCTTTGTTTCACGATGCCTTTCTTGATATATTCATCGACATAATTTGACAACGTGACAATGTTGTACCCTAGGTCTTTTGAAAGGTCCGCCTTGGAAATAGGCCCGTTCCTTCTGACCGCGTCCAGGATTATCAGGTTTTTTCTCTGCCGTTCATTCAAGACCTGATATCTAGAAAGACCCTCTTTTGTTATGCTCATGGCTTATACCTCCGTTTTAGAACAACTGTCTTTTTTAACGCTTTGCCATAAAATAAAAATGGCATACGCCTTGTTAAGAAGTATGCCACAAAAAAGTTAGATTGTCAAATTTATGTCAATATCTTACTATTTGTTTTTCTAATAGTCCTTGCCCGTATCGCTACGGCAAGGTATCTCTTATCCCTACAGGTGTATTATAGCCGTAATAGTCTATGGATTCCTCGGTGATTTTTGACATCCGATCACTGCTGTTCCGTATCGGCTCTGTATTTCCGGTCCGTGCGCTTTCTGTCTATTCCTTTTAACTGCATCTTCCTGAGCCGTATATTAAGAGGGGTAACTTCGACCAATTCATCATCGTCAATAAAGACAAGCGCGAATTCAAGGTTGATTTTCCGCGCAGGAACCAGCTGGATCGCTATGTCGCGGGTCGAAGAACGCATATTGGTTAATTTTTTCTCCTTCTGCGGATTCACAGTTATATCAACCCCCTTATTGTTCATGCCCACGATCATGCCCTCGTACGCCATATCTCCAGGCTCAACAAACATCTCTCCGCGCTCCTGAAGGCTCCAGAGCGCGAACGCCACCACTTTTCCGTCTCCCATCGAAACTTGTACGCCTCTCTGGCGCACCGGCATATCACCTTTATATGTCTGATATTCGAGGAAGTTCTGGCACATAACGCCGCTTCCCCGCGTCGTCAACAGAAATTCGCTCCTGAACCCTATCAATGCCCTTGAGGTAATAATAAATTCCATCCGTATACCGCCAGAGGATGTATCTTTTAGGTCTTTCATCTGAGCCTTGCGCTCTCCGAGCGCCTGCATAACCGCACCCTGATATACGCTGTCCACCTCTATTATCACCACCTCTACCGGCTCGAGGACCTCCTCACCCATCTTTTTTAAGATAACCTGGGGCCTCGAAACTTCCAGCTCATATCCCTCGCGGCGCATCGTCTCTATGAGGATCTCAAGATGAAGCTCGCCCCTGCCTGAAACCTTGAACCTCTCGCCCTGGTCAACTTCTTCTACTTTTATGCCGACATTCACCATCGCCTCATGTTCAAGGCGTTCGCGGATATGGCGCGATGTCAGGAATACGCCTCCGTCCTTACCGGCAAACGGACTGGTATTGCAGGCAAAATTCATGGATATCGTGGGCTCATCGATTTTTACCGCGGGCAGCGCTTTTGGATTATCAATGCATGCAAGCGTTTCGCCGACTGATACACCCTCGATGCCGGTTATCAAGATAATATCCCCCGCTGACGCCTCGTTCGCCTCCACGCGTGCCAGCCCCTGATACTTCATGATCTTGGTTACCGTATTGGCGGTGATCGTACCGTCGCGTTTCACAAGAGCAACTCTTTCCCCGACGCGTATGGCGCCATGGAATATGCGCCCTATCGCCATGCGCCCAAAATATGAATTATGGTCAAGCATTG
>JAPLLL010000089.1:7653-21891 GCA_026387595.1 Candidatus Omnitrophota bacterium | reverse complement strand
GCGATGCGTCCAAAATACGAATTATGGTCGAGCATCGTCACCAGCATCTGAAAAGGAAGATCCGGATTCGCGATCGGCGGCAATACCCTGTGCAGTATCGTATCCAGCAGAGGTTTTATAGTGTCACTCGGTTCGTCAAGGTCAAGCGTGGCGTACCCGTCCCGGCCGGAGGCATAAACTATCGGAAAATCGAGCTGCTCATCGGACGCGTTGAGCTCACAGAAGAGATCGAACGTCATGTTGGCGATCTCATCCGGGCGCGCGTTGGGGCGGTCGATCTTATTAATGACAAGGATCGGCTTTAGATGCAATTCGAGGGATTTTTTTAATACAAATTTTGTCTGGGGCATGGGTCCGTCTACGGCATCGACAAGTAGAAGCACTCCATCAACCATTTCAAGGATGCGCTCCACCTCGCTTCCGAAATCTGCGTGGCCAGGCGTATCGACAATGTTACATTGCACCCCTTTGTAATTAAAGGATGCGTTCTTTGAAAAGATCGTGATCCCCCTCTCTTTCTCGAGAGGGTTTGAATCCATAATAGTTGTTTCGCCTTCCTCGAATTTATAGGCGCCCGTATATTTGAGCAGCGTATCGACAAGCGTTGTTTTCCCGTGATCAACGTGCGCGACTATAGCGATATTCCGCACGTCTTTTCTTCTTTTTTGATTCGGCATTAGCTTGGACCTTTTCTTTTATTTGCTTTTAAGCGCGCCGATCGGGTCAAATAGAGACAAAATTGAGAAATTTGGGATACTGTTAAGCGCTTCGTAACTCTACTGGCGAGAAATTCGTAAAATTTAGCCCTTACCCGTATCACTACGGCAAGGTATCTCTTATTCCAATAGGTGCATTATAGCTGTAATAACCTATTATATCAAGAAATTTTGGAATCAGAGATAGGATTCCTCAAAATACCACTACCTAATTTTCTAAAATGATAATTCCAAACCCGCGGTGGCGCCGTGAAAAAGCACATTGGAGTCGGAATTGACGCCGAGAGCAGTCACAGCGACCGGCGCATATGTACTGTAGGTCTCTTGTATCTGCCCGGGCGCCAAGGCGACGCCGTCAAGCCAGAGCGCCTGATAGCCGAACTTCAGCGTAAGCTGCCTCGTAATTTGATATTTGCACTGCAAGGCGGCGTCACCGACAAAGGCGGCATGGTTGGTCGAGGCGTCCGCCGTGTATACAACCTTTGCAATACTGACTCCGGTTGACTCTGATGCATGGTTCCAATACCCCCCTATCTTTATCAGTCCGCCAATCGAAAAACGGCCGCGCTCGAATAGTTTCCCGCCCGCTCCGATCTGGAGACCATAGAGATCGTTTGTTGTGCTGGTATTCCAGAAAGGGGGATATACCGGGGCCGAGGTGCCCGTCGTAATATTCGCAACATCATTAAGAGTGTACTCCGGATTAGTACTCTTCCATGTAGGCTGAAAAATATCCGCAGGCGGAGTTGTGCCTTGAAGATTTTCATGCAGCTGGAGCCAGCGGAAGCCGGCAAGCATGGTTATCCGGCTGGATATTTTTTTCTGCACGTTGAATTCCGCATTGTCAAGTTTCGCGGAGTAGTCCCATGTCATTGACTGGTATGAAAAATCCTGAGTTTGGAAAAAGCCTCCGGGAGCCCTCATCACCAGCCAGTTCAGCGGATTATCCGGGCCAACGGATTTGGTGGAGTCCCAGTCGCTGATGCGGAAAAAAGATAATAATAAATCATGGTTGGAATCCACATGGTAGGCCGCGCCCAGCCTGAAACCGGGGCAAAAACCCTGTTTAAGGTCGGTGCTGTTAAGAGCCTCGGTGCCGGCGGTAGCCTTGACGCTGTTGAAAGCCTCGGTGCCGGGTATTCGTTCAACAAGTGTCTGACTATCGGTGCCGACACGGTCAAAGACGATTGCTTCCGCAGAGACGGTCCATCGCGGAGGGTGGGACGACCATGAGCTGTCGCGCGTATTGGACTGCGCCGCGCCAGCTATGCCCGGCATGGCCAGAGCGATGATCATGAGCATTGTGGCAAGAGGTGGATTCCAAAAAGGAAGCCCACCTGTTTTTGAAGGCGCCCTCAAAGAGTTAATTCTTTCGGGTTTCAGTGCGTCCCTCGCCGCATAGTATGTAAGCAAGGACAGCTCGGGATGAATTTTAATAGTGAAAAGCTTGGAAAATTCATAGCCCTTGCCCGTATCGGTACAGCAAAGTATCTCTTATTTCTACAGGTGTATTATAGCTGTAATAACCTATTATATCGAAAAATTTTGACTTCGGAGATAGCATTCCTAGACGATTTTCGGGCTAGTAAAGCGTTACAAGTTCCTTAATTTTACCTGCATTTCGGGGCTCAATTGCTTGATAAGCTCTGCATTGTACGAACCGGCAGTCATCGGCCTTACGGTTGGGTCATTAGTCGGATTATAATCATCCATATCAACACCGACTATCTGCTCTGCCGCAATTGCATATGAACGCGATATCGCGGCAGGCGTCTCTTCTTTGACTGCCGGATCAACATCGGTCGTAACGATTGAAATTGTATAGTCGCTGTTAAGATAGATCTCAAAAGTGCGGAACTGCTGGGGGAAATCCCTTAATGATGAAGTTTCAACCTGCCAGAAGCCTTTTTCGGGAGCATTTACCGGATTAGGCGATATAAATGCTTTAACGGTATTTAAATGACGGTGCCCCGAGATCCACATGATCAAATTCGGATGGTTTTGAAGTTCGGAGATCAGATCAGGCAGGGTCACAGCGTTTTTAGGATCGGTCCACCAACCCATCTCGGACGCAGGCGCAGTCACTTCGACGCCTATCGGTATGTGCGCGGCAATGATCATGAGCTGACCGGCGGCATCACCATCCGCAAGTTCTTTTTTAAGCCAGTCCCAACGCGCCTGGTCAAGAAAGCCATGCCCATGGATGTCGGCAGAACCATCGTCTTCCCTTTGGGTATCGTCGAGCACGATAACCTTGACCGGTATAGACGACTTCGGTACGAAGCTATAGCAGGCAAAGCCCTTGTCGGCATCGGCCATATTGAAACCGTGACCAACCGGATTTGAAGATGTCGTAAAAAATTCTTTCATCCACTCCGTTCTCAAAAGTGATCGGCGGTCCGGATCGGGTACGACCTTCGGAGGGCTCTTGAAGTCTGTGACAGGTCCTGCGTATTTAATGTCACCATAAGGAGTCGATCCGTCGAATACGCCCATGTAGTAATCTGATTTAGTTATATTCGCAGGGTTGACGAGGGGATCTCCCATAGCTAAGACAATGTCGCTGATGTAGGACTGCCGGAGATCCTTTCTAAGGCCATCGTCCACAGGGAATGAACCGATCCAGAAATGATCGTGGTTGCCCAGGGCCTGGTACCAGGGAATTGTCTTATCAAGCCCTGCTGTCTTGTAAGGTTTCTGATAATTAATGGCGCCAGCTCCGGCATGAGCGCCGGAGCTTGGTGTTATAACCTTGCCGTCAAGGACATCGATATACCACCTTAACTCGTTGTACTGTGTGCTGTTGCAGGTATCGCCCAGAGAGATACCGAAATCGAACGGATCTTTTTTGTGAAGGGCGTTTATCGTCCGGACGGCTGCGTCGAGAACATGCGTTGTATACAGCATAATCCCTGAATATAGCGAAGCACCGACTGGCCATGTTGGGTGCAAGCGCTGAAGGTAGATCAATTGATTAGGAGCCTCTTTGTCAGTAATATGGATGTCGGTTATAGTAAAAAAATTCAAAAGCTTCGCTTTTTTAGTGACGGCTGTGCCGGCATAAAGAACCGGCATAATATCGGTTCGCGTTACGGATTTGAGAGGATCACCAAACGTCCAGTTGCCATAGCCGTATTGCCTGTATTTTGAAATCTCATCAAGACGGATCGCAACCGTTGGTTTTGACCCGGGCACAACCGTCCTTTGTAGCGTCGTAAAAACATCGGAGGTGATCGAGTATTCCTCGAGCTGACTTTGATTTCTGGCGACGCTTTTTGAGCATCCTGCTAAAGAGAAAACCAGCATGCCCATCAAAAATAATAAACAGAACTTTTTTAATTCATAAGGTGGTTTCATAAAACTCCCTGTTTGCTTCACGGTTTTGCCCACAGAAAAATTCATAGCCCCAACCGGGTCTGAACTATAGAGAGGTCTTACTTATTGCTTATCGGAGCCCAATAATAAGCTAAAATTTAAAATGGGCTTGTGGGCTTTCTTTTTTGATTAGCTCCTTGACTACATCAATAAACCCGCGGGCCGCTTTTAATGCGCTTTTGGCATCAGTTGCAGATATATTAAATTTCCATGGTTCATAAATAAATTTATTACGGTTTTTTCTCATCATATCGAACCTATCAGCCAGCGCCTTATATTTTTCGCCCAAAAAATAAGAAGTAAATTGAACAACTGTTTTATGCTGGAAATTCGTTGTCGGCCTAAATCCTTTGATAAACATAAAAGCCCTCCCACAATGAAGCATAGCCGTATAAGCCGCATCGTAGGCATGGCCTTCATCTATTGAAAGCAGCCTTTCTGATACCTGAAGATCCTTTTCTGCCCTTCCGACAACTTTATCTATCTGGTCAAAACCTATTTTTTCAGTTTTTATAAGTTTCTTTTCTATGTGCTCACGTAAAAATTCTTCATAGCTCATTCTCGTCACCTCTGATAAATATCTTCTTTCCTTGTACTACTCCTAAAATGAAAGAGTTTTTTTTCTTTTTTTCTTTATTATATTCTGCCCATGTATATTGCGTATAATTAATCTCCTTATACAGCCTTTTTTCAAGGTCGCTTACTCGCGTCACTAATGTATCTTCGTCAATACCATCTCCTATAAGGAATATATCTATATCACTATATCGCCTTTCATCGCCCTTTGCAAAAGACCCGTATATAAAAGCGACCTCTACGCCTTTTATGACGGATACAGCATCTCTCACAAGCTTTATAACACCTTCTGTTTTAGAGATTATATTTTTCATATCCTCGTAGATGGGATTTTGCTTATTTAAAGAAAATAATTTAATATTACCAACCGTTCGCGATTTAAGGACGCCTAAAGAACATAATTTCTTGAGCTCTCTATGAAGCGCTCCCGGAGAGATATGATAGGTACTGGCAAGCTGGCGGGTGTAGTATTCGGCATCGGGCACTTCAAAGAATGCCTTAAACAAGGTTTGCCGTGTTTTTGACGCTATAAGGTTTTTCAGCATATTGTTCCGTTCCTCTTTTGAGAACAATTGTACTCATTATGAGAACAGATGTCAAGATATTTATGCGTGATTTTCGTGATTTTGGGTTCGTTTCTCAAAGTACCAGTTCTCAGCACAAAAGACAGCAAAACCCGAAAGAATTGAATCTTTCGGGTTGAGATGTGTCCCTCGCCGCATAATATGTGGTCGCGATGGCGGCTCGGGATGAATTTACAGGAGAAAGACTCGGAAATTCATAGCCCGGTAGGGATTCACAAAGGCATCCCTCTCGGTTTTTACAGGATTATTATAGTCTTAACGGGCAATTGTTGCAAGAATTTTTAAATTGTGAAAGGATGTCCGTTTTGTCCAGTCATTTTGGGCCTTATTTTCTCTAACTCCTTAATGTATTAAGAGTTACGAATGTCCGGGTCAAGAGAGGCGGACATTGCCTTATCTGGCTTTCATGTTCTTTATCTTTTTGCTTTAAAGGTGTTTTAACAATAACTGTAGCCTAAAGTTTCTTGATCAAATCTTTGGCGACTTTTTCGCCTGCTAGAAGCATCCCCCCAAATACCGGCCCCATGCGCGGGCCACCAAATACCGCGTTTGCGCACATGCCACAGGCATATAACCCAGGACATACTTCTTTCGAGTTCTTTACAATCGTATCTTCTCCTACATCTGCCCACATAGACTGTTCACCCATAGTCTTCCCAGTTTTTGTCTTAAGCCTAATGCCGGATTTTCTTTCAACAATACGCGCTACCTCGGCGGGATGCCCTGTGGCATCCACAACAAATTTAGCGCGCATAGAAATAGGATCTACGTGCAGATTGGCCATCTCAACCGCCGTCCAGTTTAATACCAGCCCTGTCACTTTTTTATTGCGCACCATGACGTCCTCAGCGCTAATGAGGTTAAATATCTTGAGTCCTGCTTTTACAGACTTGGAACAAATGGTTGAGACTGACTCGATGGAATCTGCCAGATAATAACCGTCTTCATAGCGCCTGCTTTTGATGCCAAACTCATCAAGCAACCTTTTGGCCTTATCCTGAACCACTATCTCATTAAACATTATGCCTCCACCCCACATCCCTCCTCCGACTGAAAGCTTTCTTTCAAAAAGCACTACATTCTTACCTGCCTTTGCTAAATAATAACCACAAACCATGCCGGCGGGTCCCGCACCGACAATTGCCACATCAACATCCAGCGCTTTCACAAGTTTGTCTTTATAAGATTCTATTATTGCCCTAGAAATTACTATCTCATCCAATTTCATATGCCTCTCCTTTTTTTAAGAATAAAAAACCCTTATGCCGATCGCATAAAGGTTACCAGTTTTCATACCCCCTTCCCTCCGCTGGTATTATCCAGATCAGGTTCATCGGGTAATCCGCTTATTGCGCGGAACTCTCAGGCCGAATTCACGACCTCCCCGCTTTTTATCTGAAATAATTTTATCGCGTTTCTTTTCTTTTGTCAACGCATTTTTGGGTCCGTTTCTCAAGGTACCAGTTTCCTAATTGAGACCTGCTTCTCTCAGAAACGGACCCTACCCCCCTAAAAATAAAAAATCCCTTTCACTTAAACTCTGAAAGGGCTATGCTTATTAAAAAGAAAGACCGATAAAGACGTTAGCGGTTTTCTTTTCCTCCCCCCTTTTCTTGTTCCCACCGCTTTTTGCTTCGGCAGCCCAACCACCTTTTCAATCCATGCTTGCAATTGACGAAGGTTTGTGGCTTTGTGCCCCACGATTTCTCGTGGTTTACCTTTATCGGTCAAATCTATTATAGCATACTATCTTCCTTTTGTCAAGATTAACGCGCTTTTAACACGTATTGACCCCTAACTCTTTAACACGTAAAGACATAAAAATAGCCACGATCATGCTTAATAATCGTGGCTATTTGCCTCTCTCTTCCTGGAACGAGAGAGATTTTTTTGGTAGCCCCAAGGGGATTCGAACCCCTGTTTTCACCGTGAGAGGGTGACGTCCTGGACCAGGCTAGACCATGGGGCCGTATTTCGCTTCGATATTCCTATCCCTCGCCTTCGGCATGAAGTCTCACTTAAGGCTCGGGATAAATTTTGCAAAATGAAAACTATAGCAAAATTTAATGCGGAGAGGGGGATTTGAACCCCCATGCCTTGCGGCACATGCCCCTCAAACATGCGTGTCTGCCGGTTCCACCATCTCCGCACAAATTTGCGCAGCAAATTTGATCCCGAGGCGCCCTTGCGGCCGCATATTAGGCGGCGAGGGACACCTGCGCAAAATCATAATAATTTTAAAAGAACTTACTCCGGCGTTGTCTTCCCTGCAGGCGCCCAGCCTTCCGTAAGGATCTTATGATACAATTTTTCATCGGTCTGCTTGACAACTTTAGGGCTCACAACGACATAAGAGATGCCCTCGGCCTTAAAAAGCGGCATAAGGGTCGGGGTATGGAAACCGCCCGCTATCAGCGCCGCGATCTTAACGCCTTCAACATCCATGTATTTCTTGGTGTTGTTCAGGAATACGTGATCTCTTTTTCTTGCCGCATCGTAAAAGCTTTTCAGGCCCGGTGTGATATTTTCTATTATCTTCGTATCTTCGGGCAGCTCCTGCGTCAATTTGTATTTTGCGCTCAATATGTTCAGGGCCCTTGCCCATGTCTGGGCATTGAAATCGGCCTCGTTTTTCTGGTAATAATCAAAACCCTCAGGCGCCAATTTCAAATTTATGTAATCACCCATGAGTTCAAGGTCCTTTGCTATTCTCGCGAGCCTCCTTGTCTCTTCATCCGTGATCAGGGCGTTTTGAACAGCATCCTCCAGTTGTTTTAACTCCTTGAACAATGCGACGGAATCTATCTTGTTATAAAGCATAAGGTACCGGATGTATTTTTCAAGGTTCGGGTATTTGTTTATGTCTATTTTTGTTTTTGTCATGACATCTTTCAGGTAGGAATGGTACTGGGCCTGTGTTATCTTACCGGACTTGAAATCGACGCTCATCACCAAAAGTTCATCCAGCGTATCTTTTCCTATCTTTTTGCTGAGGGCGTCTATCGCATCCGCCCTCTCCTTCTCAACGGCGTTGAAATCAATGGTCTTCTCAAGAGCCACAGAGTCTATCAGGTCTTTATAATTGCCGTATTGTTTAAGGTCGATCTTTTTCGATTTTGCCAGGTCCGCCAGGTAACTAACATAATCCGTAAGGCTTACCTTTTCTTCTTTAAATCCGGCCCGTTTTTCATCCAGTTCTTTAAGCTGCTTACTGTAAATTCTGGCCTTCAGGCTCGCTACGACGCTTAATGCTCTTTGCGTGAATGCCAACGCCTCGTCTTTTAGCTTATCCACTTCGAGATATGCGGCCATATTCTGGTCATAAAGCGGCCTGTCTTCTATGCCCTGCAATTTCATCGGATAATCGCTGGCGATATTAAGGTACTCTTCTCCTGCTATTACGCCCTCTTTTAATTGTTCATCCGCCATTTTTTTTCGTTCTTCCAGGGTACCGTTTTCCCTGTATTTATTCAGCGATACGTCCCGCGACCCGCCTTCTACAAGAATAAGATACAGCCCGTTTTCTTTGATCAGATGTTCCAGTACGGCTGCTTCGTTCTTCTGCGCCTCATAATTTGTATGGGCATCTTGTATATGAACTATGAGCTTATCGCTGCCGCCGTCAAATGTCTCTATGATTCTCCCGTACTCAGCGGGTATTCTTATGTCGCCCGGATTTATAACCTGCTTATTAGGCGCAAGCGCCTCTTTCCCCGCGCCTACCGGCGATGTTGCTACCTCTTTTGCAAACCCGGGGCCGCTAAAATAAACTAATCCGAGAACGAGGGTTATTAATGCTATTTTACGCGTCATTGTTATCCTCCCTGCCCCGCCATTTGTGGTATCGTCCAGGCGGTGGCCTGTCCCGCCGCAGGCGGGGCCTAGAACTTAATATTCCCGCCTAATTGGAACGTAACGTCAGGCGTTGAATCCGCGAATAAATTTTCTACAACCGCAATATGCCAGTTTGAATTCATCGTAAGCTGATAATTCAGGCCCAGCCCCGCTTCGCCTGCTTTATTGTCCAGGGGATCCGTGCCTGTCTTGGGATACGGCGTTGAAGCAAGCGTACCCTGTAAAATACCGGAGAACCGTTCCGTGAAACAATATTCCAGGCCAAGCATGCCCGAAAGAATGTAGTTCTTGATGTTCAACTCGCTTAAAAAATCGGGCTTCTGGATAAAAACACTGTTGAGATTTAAATACGTAAAGAACCTTCCGAAAGATTTGTCGGCTAAAATGCCTATCCCATAGTCGATCTTTCCCGTCCCGAGATAATCTTTTTTTGAGGCGGTCGGGAATTTAACCGCCGCCCTGGCCGAAATACGCGGCAAGCCATTCATTTCCTCCAGCAGCATATATTTTAACGCAAGCGCTATATCGCCCAGGCCGGCTGAGGATCTCTGCGTATCAATAAGATAATCGTTATTATGTATAACCTGGTAATTAAACTGATCCTTGTCTGCGCGCCTTCTTGCGCCGACTGCGGTGGCGCCTATAGCCTGTTCGAAATGTTCCACGAAAGTATCAAGATAGCCCCTGTTTAAAATCAGATACGGGACCTCCAGGCTTGCTTCAAATCTTTCCAAAAAGGCGTATTTTATATCGCAATTGAGCCTGGTAACCTCCATGTCGGCCCTGACAATATACTCTTCCGTCGGCGTGGTCACCTTATCCACTATGACGTTAGAAACGGTATAGTCAAAGGTTGCCACGAACTTCTTACCCTTAAGCACGTCCGCCTTGTCCTGCGAGAAAGAATACCAGAATAAATACAGCGGCATCTGGTTTCTTATCGGCATCGGCCCGGCCGGGTTTACGCGTTCATAGGCAAATCCTCTCGGCGCTAAACCGAGCAACGCTATGACTGCCGCAATAATGATAAATCTGGATCTCATATTATACGTATTTATATATCATAAGTTGCTTAAAATATCAACATAAGGTTTTGGTTCGCTTTGCTCACTACCATTCGAACCATTATCTTTTGATTGTTTTTTCTATCTTGGCCCAGGTATCGCGCAGTGTCGCGATGCGGTTAAACGCAGGGCTCCCCGGGGAAGAATCCTTGGGGTCAACGCAGAAATAGCCGAGCCGCTCAAATTGATAACGGCTAAGCGGCTTTGCGCTTTTAATAGACGGCTCTATTTTACATGCTTTTAGAACTTCAAGTGACTGCGGATTTATGTTCGTTTTATAATCCTGCCCTTCTCCTACGGTTTCCGGATCAGGTTTTGTAAATAGGTTGTCATACAACCGGACTTCTGCCTCGGCTGCGTGGCGGGCTGACACCCAGTGAAGCGTTGCCTTTACCTTCCTTTTATCCGGCGCGTCCCCGCCGCGGGTCGCGGGATCATATACGCAGCGCAGTTCTGTTATCTCTCCGGTATTTTTATCCTTCATAACGCCGGTGCACTTAATGAAATAGGCGTAGCGAAGGCGCACTTCTCGGCCAGGACTCAGGCGGAAGAATTCCTTCGGCGGGTTTTCCCTGAAATCGTCTTTTTCTATGTATAATTCGCGGCCAAACGGGACCTTACGCGTGCCCATGGACGCGTCTTCAGGGTTGTTTATCGCGTCAAGCTCTTCTGTTTTATCGGCGGGATAATTTTCTATTATAACCTTAAGCGGCCTTAATACCGCCATTATGCGCGGCGCTGTTTTATTAAGGTGCCCGCGCAGCGAATTTTCAAGGACTGCCGCATCCACAGTGCTGTTAAATTTCGCAACTCCTATTTCGTCACAGAAGTTGCGTATCGCCTCCGGCGTATAACCGCGGCGGCGCAGACCTGAAATGGTCGGCATGCGCGGGTCGTCCCAGCCCGAAACTACACCGCTTTCGACTAGCTCAAGCAGCTTCCTTTTGCTTAAAACGGTATAGGTCAGGTTCAGCCGCGCGAATTCTATCTGCTGGGGGTGGTATATGTCAAGTTCATCCAGCACCCAGTCGTATAACGGCCTGTTGTTCTCGAATTCAAGCGTGCATATGGAATGGGTAATGCGCTCGATGGAATCGCTTATGCAATGCGTAAAATCGTACATTGGATAGATGCGCCATTTGTTGCCGGTCCTGTGGTGAGAGGCATCTCTTAATATCCTGTAGATCACCGGATCGCGCATATTCATGTTCGGAGAGGCCATGTCTATCCTGGCGCGCAGGACGCGCGAGCCGTCTTCAAATTCACCGTTCTTCATGCGTGTAAAAAGGTCCAGGTTTTCCTCGGCGCTGCGGTTCCTGTAGGGGCTTTCCTTGCCGGGCGCAGTAAGCGTGCCGCGGTATTCGCGCATCTGGTTTTGATAAGCCGGACCGCGTATTCGTACAGCTTATCGAAGTAGTCGGACGCATAATACATCCTGTCGTCCCAGTTGAATCCCAACCAAGTTACGTCTTCCTGTATGGAATCGACGTATTCCTGCTCTTCCTTGGTCGGATTTGTGTCGTCGAAACGCAGGTTGCAAAGGCCCTTGTATTGCGCCGCGATGCCGAAACTTAAGGCTATCGCTTTTGCATGGCCGATGTGAAGGTAACCGTTCGGCTCAGGAGGAAACCTTGTTTGGACCCTGCCCTCGTATCTGCCGGTTGAGTTATGCCCGTCTATTATCTCTGTTATAAAATTCGGTTTCATAATATGAACTGCGCACATACGGCCCGCTCATTACCGAACGGAATCCGCGGTTAAGCGCTTCTTTATTATACCATTCAAAACGCTCAGGCGGTACATATTCACGCACCTGCGTATGCGTATTGCTGGGGGCAAGATACTGGCCGATGCTTAAAAACGAACAGCCGGCATTAACAAGGTCATCCATGACCGAAAGGACCTCATTTTCCGATTCGCCCAGGCCGAGCATAAGCCCGGACTTTGTGGGGATATCCGGCGCGATATCCTTACTAATCTTCAGGACACGCAGGGAACGCTGATATGACGCGCCGCTGCGTATATCTTCATAGAGCCGCGGCACTGTCTCGACATTATGCGAAATTATGTCCGGCGCTGACTTTGTTAATGTCCGCAGCGCCTCTTTATTTTCCTGAAAATCTGGCACAAGCGTTTCGATCTTAACCGATGGATTCAGTTTGCGGATAGAATGAACAGCTTCGGCAAAAAAAGATGCTCCTCCGTCTATAAGATCATCCCGCGTAACACTTGTAACCACAACGTGTAGCAAGTTCAGTTTCTTTATCGCTTCGGCAATACGGGATGCCTCTGCGGTATCAGGCGGCTCGGGCGTTCCTTTTTTTACGGCGCAAAAACGGCATCCCCTGGTACATACAGAACCCAGAATAATAACCGTTGCTTGCCGCCTGGAAAAGCACTCGCCTATGTTGGGGCAGGCCGCTTCTTCGCACACCGTATTAAGGCGCATATCCCTCAGGACCGACTTTACTTCTGTACAGTCTCCAAGCGATATCTTTTTATTGAGCCACGGGGGTCTTTGTGTTCTATGTTCCATGCTTCGGTCTGATATTTTTCATATTTCAGCCGTTCGGCAAATTTCCATTCTTCTTTTGTGGGCTCCTGGATCTCGGCTGTCGCGCCGAACGCCTCTTTTAGCGATCCATAAAGCGCCTCAAAAAGCCTTTCCTTCGGCGGGACCGCATGCATATGCTCCTTAAGAGCCGCAACGGGAATACTGCCATGCTGGAATATGTGGCCGCGGAGGCGTTTCTGGGCGTTTCCGCCTATTTTTTTGCCGCTGATAAGGATGTCGTATTTTTCCCTGCCCGCGAAGCAAAATGCGGTATGCTCTCCGAATGCGCCGCCATATGGTTCATCGATCGCGAAACGCGCACGCAGCCCGAGCTTACTGTAAAAGATTATTAAAAATGAGCAGAGCGCCTTGAATGATTCCGGCACCGGCCGCCTCGCCATAGGCACTAATTCAGGGACAATAAGGCTGTAGGTGATCTCGTTATCGTGGAATATTATCCCGCCGCCTGTCATGCGGCGCACGCAGCCTATTTTTTGCCGGCGGCAGCGCTCTATATCAAAAATCTCGCTTATTTTCTGGGATACACCGAAAGAAAACGCGGGCGGGGCCCATTCATACAAACGGGCGGTTACAACCGGCTTGCCCGATGAAATGGAAGAAAGAAAAAGCGCCTCATCAAGCGCCATGTTTTGATAGCCGTCAAGCGGCTGTGTACGGATAAGCCGCAACGCCGTTTTCATGGATCACGCTTCAGGCTGCCAGCGCAGATTCGGTTCGCGGGCCGCCTTTGTCTCATCGAGCCGCTTTATGGGCATTGTAACAGGCGCGCTGCGTACAGCCTCCGGGTTTTCTTTTGCAAGCCGGGCCGCTTCTATCATCGCGTCTATGAATTCATCAAGCGTCTCTTTTGATTCGGTCTCAGTCGGCTCTATCATCATGGGTAGGCGGATGAAAGCCCTTGTCTATCAAGAATTTCGCGATGTCAAGCGCATGCACCCCGTTTTCAACCTGCCTTGACGCCGAAAGTACGCATTCATGCATGCATATCTTGTCGTACGGGACCTCGTAATATTTTTTAAGGCGCGCAAGGCAGTAGTTCGCGTTTAAAACCGCGTTCTCGCTTACTTCGATAAGGCCCTGCCTGCCCATAGCAAGGATATATGCGTACGCCTTAAGGATAACGCCGAAATTACCGTAGAACGGCGCGATATAGCCTATAGTCTTGTGCCTGTGATAATCAAGGCAGAACGTGCCGTCTGACCGTCGCACAACGCGCGAGATCGGCAGGTATTCGACAAGTTTTTCGCAAACGCCCACCGGGCCTGCCCCCGGACCTCCACCGCCGTGCGGGGTTGCGAATGTCTTGTGCAGGTTAAGGTGCACGACGTCGAACCCGATATCGCCTGGCCTGCACTTGCCGAGCATCGCGTTTAAATTGGCCCCATCGTAATACATGAGCGCGCCGGCTTTGTGCGCCATATCCGCGATCTCTTTTATGCGCGGATTAAAGATCCCGAGCGTATCGGGACAGGTCAGCATCACGGCGGCTGTCT
>JAPLLL010000089.1:5872-7637 GCA_026387595.1 Candidatus Omnitrophota bacterium | reverse complement strand
GGCTGTCTCATTATTAAGCGCGCTGCGATAGGCATTCATATCCATATAACCGTTCTTGTCCGTCGGTATAACAACCACATCATAGCCGGCTATTGCCGCGCTTGCGGGATTTGTACCGTGCGATGAATCCGGGATAATGATATGCTTTCTGTTCGCGCCTTGATTTTTATGATAGGCGGCTATAAGCATGACACCCGTAAGCTCGCCGTGCGCACCTGCGAGCGGCTGCGTTGTAAAAGCGGCCATGCCCGTGATCTCACACAGAAGCTTTTCGATCTCGTATATAACCTCAAGCGACCCCTGCGCAAGCATGCCTCCACCTGCAAGCTGCGGCAGCAAAGGATGCGCAAGAGCGAAACCATCAAGCGAAGCGATCTTCTCGGTGAATTTCGGGTTATATTTCATCGTGCATGAGCCAAGCGGATAAAAATTCGTATCAACCGAAAAATTAAGCCGGGACAGGTTAGTAAAATGCCTCACGACATCCAGCTCGGATACCTCGGGAAGATTGGCCGGCTCTTTCCTGCAATAAGAACGTGGCAGGTCAGCCGGTTTAGGCACGTCCGGCTTCGGGAACCTAAAACCTCGTCGGCCATTTCTGGTTTTTTCGTAAATAAGCTTCATCCCTCGCCTTCCATTAAAAAATAATACGGCTCGGGATTAGCCCTGAATTTGTTCAAGGGCTTCATAGTACCGCCTCCAAACAGTTCACGAGCTGGACTATTTCTTCTTTAGTCCTTTTTTCCGTCACCGCGATCAAAAGGTAATTGTCCATTCCTTTGTAATATTTGCCGAGCGGAAAACCGCAGGCAAAACCTTTATCTATCATTTTACGCACGACCTCGTCGGCATTAGCCGGTAGCTGTACGGTGAATTCATTAAACGTGGCTGCGCTTTTTTTGACAGCTACGCCCGGTACTTTTGCAAGCGCCTCCTTGGCAAACTGGGCCTTTGCGTATACAAGCTCTGCTAACTCCTGCAGGCCCGTTTTGCCGAGAAGCGAAAGATATATAACGGCCCTGAGCGAACAGAGCGCTTCGTTAGAACATATATTAGAAGTTGCCTTTTGGCGCCGGATGTGCTGCTCGCGCGCCTGGAGCGTAAGGACAAAACCGCGTTTTTGGTCTTTATCGATCGTCGCGCCTACGATCCTGCCGGGCATTTGCCTTAAATGCTCTTTTCTGACCGACATAAACCCAAGGTACGGCCCGCCGAACGAAAGCGGGATCCCGAGGCTCTGGCCTTCACCTGTCGCAATGTCAAAACCCATCTCGCCCGGGCTCTTTAACATGCCAAGCGAGACCGGATACACCGACGCTATCGCAAGCGCGCCGGCCGAATGCACCTTTTTAACAATATCCGAATAATCGTCAACGGCTCCGAAAAAGTTCGGGTTTTGGACTATTACCGCCGCGGTCTTATCATCCAGGTTTTTAAATATGTCTTCTCTGCAGCTTTGACCGTGGACAACCGGCGTTTCCACGAATTCAAGCGCAAGGTTTGACGTATATGTGTAAAGCATTGTCCTGTAAACCAGGTTTACGCCGCTGTCGACTATTATTTTTTTTCTGCCGGTTGAGCGTACTGCCATCATCGCGGCCTCGTACAAAGCGGTGCCGCCGTCGTAAAGAGAGGCGTTTGATGCGTCAAGTCCGGCGAGCTCGCATATAGCTGTCTGGTACTCGTATATCGCCTGCAGCCATCCCTGCGAGCATTCGGGCTGGTACGGTGTATATGCCGTATAAAATTCCGGCCGCGAACTAAG
>JAPLLL010000089.1:0-5815 GCA_026387595.1 Candidatus Omnitrophota bacterium | reverse complement strand
TTTCCGAGGCAAGCTGTTTTAAATGCCGCACCACTTCCAGTTCGGATCTGCCTTCGGGAATATTGAATGAACGGGGCCGCAGCTCGGGCTTTATATCCTTGAACAGGTCCTCAACGCTTGCGGCGCCTATGGCCTTAAGCATCTCTTTTTTGTCCTGTTCCGTATGCGGCGCAAAACTCATTTTGAAAGGCCTTCCACGTATTTTGTGTAATCAGCAGGGTTCATAAGATTCTTTTTTTCGGATACATCCAGCGGCCGGATAACCGCGATCCAGCCCTTATCATACGGCGATGAATTTATCAGCTCCGGGTGCGCTGTCAACTCGCTGTTCGCCTTTATTATTTCACCTGAAACGGGCGCATAAATGTCCGATGCTGCTTTGACAGATTCGATTGCGGCAAGCGGCTTGAATTGCTTTGCGCTTGCTCCGGCCTTGGGCACATCCACAAAGGTAATATCCCCGAGAGAGCCCTGGGCATAATCGGTTATCCCGATCGTTGCGACATCTTTCTCAAGGCGCACCCATTCATGCTCTTTCGTATAAAACAACCTATCAGGTATTTGCATGTTTTAATCCTCTCGCTGTTCCGTTTTTATAAAAAGGTTTTCTTGTCACAACAGCCGGTATCGAAACGTTCCCCTCTTCCAGCGCTATGCGCTCACCGACTGCAAGCGGTTGCGATGCATACCCCATACCGATGCCGACTTCAAGGCTGGGCGAAAATGATCCGCTTGTCACCACTCCGATATCGTTACCGTTGACAACAATGCGGTAATTATGCCGCGGCGAGCGTCTTGATCCCGCGATAAAAAAGACCGGATGTTTCTTTAAACCGTTTTTCTTCTGTAAAAGAAGGGCGTCTTTGCCAACGAACTCTTTTTTAAGATCGACAAATTTATCCAGCCCCGCCTCAAGCGGCGTGATATCGCCTGTTATATCCTGGCCGTACAGGCTGTAGCCCATCTCAAGCCGCAGTGTATCGCGGGCGCCCAGCCCTACCGGCTTCACCAACGCATCGGACAGAAGCGCCTGCCAGAGTTGAACGATTTTCTTGTCCGGCATATAGAGCTCATATCCGAGCTCGCCGGTGTAACCCGTGCGACTGATTATTATATTTTCTCCCAACACATCAAAATAGTCAAAGGTATAATATTCCAGGCGCTCTAGTTTTGCTCCGGTAATTTTTCTAAGCGCGTCTGCCGACTTAGGGCCCTGCAGGTCCAGCTTCCCGAGCCCGGATGAAACATTTTTAAGATCGACCTTCCCTGAAAGATATTTCTTAAAATGCACTTCGTCATTGTCGGTCGTGGATGCGTTCACCACTACCATCCATTTGTTATTTTTTATGCGATAGACGACAAGGTCATCGACGATCCCGGCGGCCTCATTCAATGTAAAACCATACCTGCATGTGCCGGGACGCATGGAAGAGATATCAAAAGTGAAAAGCTGGTTGAGGTTGCTTTCGGCAAGATCCGCCTCAATGATAAACTCGCCCATGTGGCAGATATCGAACAATCCGCAGCTGCTGCGCGTCCAGCGGTGCTCTTCTATGATACCGCTGTACTGTATCGGCATGAGCCAGCCGCCGAACGGGGCAAGGCGGGCATTCAGTTTTTTATGTTCTTCAAGTAAAGGCGTTGTTTTCAAATCAATCCCTGAAAAGAAAATTTTTAAAACTCCAGATATTTTTTTTATCCAGGTAGGCGTTCGGATTTTCCTTAAAGAATATCTGGTAATTTTTTAACGGCGTCCAGTCGGATGCCTCTGAGATAAATTTGCCGAGATACGGCCTTGCGATATCCAATATGTAATCATGCGGCAGATCATCCGGCAGGCATACGCCCTTATTCGGGTTCTCCAACATCCACATGATCGCGGAAACAGCGCCTATGGCAACCTGCACAGTCGTCGCATTTTGATGGGGAACAAGCCTGCGCGCCTCTTTAATGCCCAGGCTGGAACCCGTCCACCAGGAATTGTATTTATGCCCCATGATAAGAGAGCCGAGTATATCCTCTCCCCTGGTTATTTCATCGCTCATTATTCTTTGCCTTGGCTGCAGTTCGTAGTTCCTGGCCCTGAGTTCGTGCAGCGAGGATACTGTTTCATTGCACGGCATATACGCATAGTGAACGGTGGGCCGGTAGACTGCCTTGCCCCTTTTCCATACGGTAAGTTTGTCCGAGATCGAAAACGCCTCCGCGTGTCTTATGACCATCCCGATGATCTCGCAATGCGGCACCCATGAGCGCACCCACGTGTTCATGCCCATCTGCGAAAGAAATATTTGGTTGCCAGGCCCGTACGGCGGCACAGTGGCAAAAAGCGGTATATCTTTTTCATGGGTACCCCAGCCTATTTCCGCCGGCGCGGTCCCTTCCTCCCGCAGGCCCTCTATGCTCCACGTGCCGACGAATTCATCTACTTCTTTCGGCCTATCGGTTATCTGCGTGTCGCGTTCGCTTATGTGTATTACCTTAACGCCCAGACCCATGGCAAGGCGCGAAAAATTTTCTTCGTGTAAAAGCCGCCTAAGCAGCTTGGCGTGCCGCTTTGGCGTTGTCTTGTCGTCTATCGCTTTTATCGCTATGTCAACAAGGCCCCTTTTCGTAAAATGCGATATAAGGCCCGGGTTTGCGCCGTGGTCCAGCACGGCCGTGGTGGAGCCGTCGGTCCACTTTGACACCATGTCATATATTTCCATCTGTTTATAATACAGCGATTTCTTGAACGGGCTTCTGGTGTGTATGGCTGCGTAGGGGTCCCATTCCTCAACAGATGTGTTAACATACAGCGCCTTGTTGTCATGGCACCAGCCAAGCATATCCATGCATTCTATGTTCCATGAAAGGTCGATCACGAGCCCGCCGGGGCCCGCGTGTTTGGAGAGCACCTTGGTTATGTTTATGGGGGTGATCCGCTCCTGGGAATATTTTATACCTTTTTTCAGCCACGGCGCCAGGACGTCGCGCTTATCAACAAAATCAACAATTGTAATGTTCTTATAAGGAACGTCTATGTGCTTTAAAAAAACAGGGAGGGCGCATTTTGCGACAGAACCGTAGCCGACGATCAGTATTTTATTTTTGAACACCATATAGTCAGTTATTATTATACAATAGGCAGGTTAAATATCAAGGATTTGCTTTGCGCCGGTTAATCCTTTGTAAGATTTTCGAATACTGTCGTTGAATTGATCCCGCGGGCTATCTCGGGAATAATGCCTTTTCTCGCATAGATGGGGCGGATCTTCTCTCTTAGCAGCGGAAGTTTTCCGGCAAACATAATCGAGCCCATAATGCAACAGGCCCCTCCTATTAATAATGTTGTAGGGGCCCCTACGTGATAGGCCAGGCTTCCGCCCAATAAACTGCCGAACGGGGCCATCCCCATGAAGGCCAATGCGTAAAAACTCATGACCCTGCCGCGCTTGTCTTCTTCCGCAATGGTCTGTAAGACCGTGTTGCTGGCCGCCATCCCCACTATCATCGCAAACCCGGTTATAAACATCACCAGAAGAGAAAACCACAATACCCTGGAAAACGAAAATATAATAATACCCAGCCCGAAAACACCCGAGGCCAATGCGATCATCCTTGCCAGGCCCACAACGCTCTTTCTCCCGGCCAGATAGACGGCGCCTATCAGCGCCCCGACCCCTGAGGCGGCCATGAGAAAACCCAGGGTCTGCGGGCCGCCGTGGAAAATATCCTTCGCGAATACAGGCATTAACACCTGATAAGGCACGCCCATCAAACTGACCAAACCAAGGAGCATGAGAATATATTTAATAGGCGCAAAATTAACAACGTAACTAAAACCCTCTTTAAGATCCTGCAAAACGTGCGTTGCGGATAATTTTATTTCTTTGGGAGCGATCCTCATGGCCAGCAACGACGCTATAACGGCAATGTAACTGACGGCATTTAACAAAAAACACGTGCCTTCGCCAAAGGCCGCGATAAGGATACCAGCGACGGAAGGCCAGGGCTATGGCATTCGCAAGGTCCTCTTTCACATCCAGCATATCCACGGTAAACGCCTGGCGCACGGGAATATCCAGGGAATTTACCAGGCCGAGGAATACGCTTAATGCCAGGATCTGCCAGACCGTTATATTGTTTGTCAGGATAAGCGCTGACAACGCAAATGCCTGCAGCATGGCCAGCGTCTGGGTGATAACTAAGACGCGGCGCCTGTTATACCTGTCAGCGATAACGCCGCCTAACGGAGTTAAAAGAAAACTTGGTATTTGGCCGGCAAATCCTACAAGGCCCAGTAATAAGGCGGAGTTTGTAAGCCGGTACACCAGCCAGCTCATGGCTACCTGCTGCATCCAGGTCCCTGTCAGGGATATGCCCTGCCCAATGAAAAAAAGGCGGTAATTCCTGTGCCGCAATGCCCGGAAAATAAGTTTGAGATTTACCATTTATTCGTAGCGTAAGGCTTCGATCGGATCAAGTTTGGAGGCCTTTTGCGCGGGCCATAGCCCGAAAACCATTCCTACGATCAGTGAAAATGTTGTAGCAAGGATTATCGAGGCTAAAGAGATCTTTACTGCCCATCCGGCAAAAAGGGTTATCAGTATCGCCACCGCAGCCCCTAACAGAACGCCTGTTATCCCGCCGATAAACGACATCAATACCGACTCTATAAGGAACTGGATCATTATATCCTTATTATTCGCGCCTATTGCCTTGCGTAAACCAATCTCGCGCGTGCGTTCGGTCACTGACACAAGCATGATGTTCATGATCCCTATGCCGCCGACCAGAAGCGATATCGCGGCTATGGCGCCAAGCAATAAAGACATGGTTTTGGTCGTAGCCTCAAGCGCCTTTTTAATATCCGCCATGTTCCGGATCTGGAATGAATCTTCCTCGTCTTTCCTAAGGCGGTGCTGTTTTATAATAAAATTTGAAATAGCTTCCTGCGCCGTGTCCACCGTGTCCGGGCTTTTGGCCTCTACATAAATGGAGTCCACGTATTCCTTCCCGAATACCCTGTACATGGCCGTGGTTATAGGGATAATGACCGTGTCATCCTGGTCATGAAAACCGGTTGCCCCCTTGGCAGGCAGGACGCCGATCACCTTAAAATTAAGCAGGTTTATTTTTATTGTTTCCCCGACCGGATTCTCGTCGCCGAAAAGCTCTCTTGCAACCGTAGGGCCCAGAAGAGCGACCTTGGCCCTTCTTTTTACCTCTTCTTCGGTAAAAAACCTGCCCACCTCCGGTTCTGCGGCGCGCAGCTGCGCGTAATCCACGCCTACGCCTTCAAGCTGGGTGTTCCAGTTTTTGTTGCCATAGACGATCTGGCCCCTTCCCGTTGCCGAAGGGCTTACCCTTTTTATTTCATCGCCCAGCTTGCTGATCAAGGCCGTATCCTGAAGCGTAAAACGCGTCACTGTCCCGGCTTCCATGGCCACGCCGTGGACCCTTGCGGAGCCGGACCGGATCATAAGAAGATTAGAACCTAAAGACGCCAGTTGTTTTTCGACCGATTCTTTTGCTCCCTGGCCTATGGCGATCATAGCTATTACAGCGGCTACGCCTATCAGTATCCCGAGGATAGACAAAAATGAGCGCATTTTATGGGATATCATTGTCCCTGCTGCCTGGCGGATATAATCAAAAAGCTTAGCCTCTCTGCTTGCCCTTTCGGATTTTGACAGGACGCCTTCTATTATTTTATCCGCCTGGCCATCTTCGGGAGGCCTTACCGGGGTGGCGGATTTCTCGTCTGAAACAATCCGGCCGTCCAGCATATGTATAACGCGTTTCGCATGGTCGGCGACCTCTTTTTCATGGG
>JAPLLL010000075.1 GCA_026387595.1 Candidatus Omnitrophota bacterium | reverse complement strand
ATCTCTTCCAGTTTTTTAATATCGATAGTATTCATACGGGATTTAGAACCGCGTGCGGCGCATGCCGACGTTTAAAAGGAGCGCGACCGCGATGATCGTGGTCCAGAGCGAAGAACCGCCATAGCTTATTAAAGGAAGCGGTATCCCGACCACGGGCATCATACCTATGGTCATCGCGATGTTCACGAAGACCTGAAACCCTAGCATTGTTATAATACCTACGCCGAGAAGCTTGCCGTAGATATCGGTTGTCTTCTCAACGATCATGACCGCCCTTTTGAGAAGAAGGAAATAAAGGCTTATAAGCACGACCGCGCCGAAAAATCCCCATTCTTCCCCTACGACCGAAAATATAAAATCCGTATGCCGCTCCGGCAGGAAATTCAGCTGGTTCTGCGTGCCCGCGAGCCAGCCCTTTCCGAAAAGTCCGCCTGAGCCGATCGCGATCTTGGATTGTATTATCGTATAACCCGCGCCCAGCGGGTCCTTATTCGGGTCCAGGAATACAAGCAGCCTTTTTTTCTGGTATCCCCTGAGGAAATGCCAGAATAAAGGCGAGACCAGAACGCCGCACAGGCCTATCCCGATAAGATACCTTAACCGCGCCCCTGCCGCAAAAAGCATCATGAAGAAAACCGGCACAAGGACAAGCGCGGTTCCCAGGTCGGGCTGCAGCAGTATCAGGACAAACGGCACCCCGGTAAGCAGCATCGGCATGAGAAAACCTTTTAATTTTGAAAGCCCTGCGCGCGTATGGCCAAGATAGGATGCCATCATTACTATGTATATCAATTTGCTGAATTCGGACGGCTGTATGGCTATGCCGCCTATGTTGAACCACCTCTGCGCGCCCAGCCTGACCTGCCCCAAAAATAAAACAAGTAAAAGGAACATAAGGCCGAGGATATATAAAACAAAACCCATATCTATGATCTTCTGATAATCGACCAGGATGACAAGTATAAAAAGCGCGAGCGCTATCCCGAGCCAGCTAAGCTGTTTAAACACAAACCCCCGTTCAAAATCAAGCCCCTTGCTGTAAGATGCGCTGTAGATACAGAAAAATCCTATGAAACAAAGCGCAAAAACCAGAAATATAACAACCCAATCTATTTCTTTATGATCTATCATAATAAGCCCAGGTTTTGCGCCTCTTTAAATATCTTGCCGGCAAGTTCGCTCGCTTCCATGCCGCCCTTTCCGCCGTGCTCTATAAAGACAACCATGCTTATCTTAGGCTCCTGAAACGGTGAAAATCCGCAAAACCACGCATGGCTCAGCCCGCCGGGATTCTGGGCAGTGCCGGTTTTTCCGGCAATGCTTAGCCCCTCTGCCCTGGCCCTTCTGCCGGTGCCTGTTTCGTCTTCCACAACCCTGCGCAGGCCTTCTTTAACGATCGAGAGCGCCTCTTTTGAGATGCCTATGTGTTTCACCCGGCCGCTTGAGATCTCCACATTATCGATCTTTTTTACCAGATATGGCTGTACCAGGTTGCCTCCGTTGCCGACCGCTGATATCATACGCGCCACCTGTATCGGCGTTACCAAAAGATAGCCCTGGCCTATCGCATAGTTTACCGTGTCGCCTTCGAACCAGGTCTCTTTCCTGGCTATTTTTTTCCAGAGTTTATTAGGAACAAGGCCCGACGATTCATCGGGCAGGTCTATGCCCGTAGGGGACCCAAACCCGAATTTTGACGCATAACCTGCGATATCATCCACCCCTACAAGCCGGCCTACCTGGTAAAAAAATACGTTGCACGAATTCTTCAGCCCCTCCTCGATATTCTCGCTGCCGTGCCCGTCTTCGTCCCAGCACCTGAACACGGCATTTCCCAGTACATATTTACCCGCGCAGGAAAACCTGTCAGAGGAGTTCATCTTTCCCTTGTCAAGCGCCGCAATAGCAATCACCGGCTTAAAAACCGAGCCCGGCGGATAAAGCCCCGCTATGGCCCTGTCCAGCATGGGCCTTGAGCTGTCGGTCAGGGCATAATCCATCCTGCCCTTCTTATCCTTGGCGCAAAACGCGTCAGGGTCAAAATCCGGCCTGCTCACAAGCGCGAGCACTTCGCCGCTGTAAGGGTTCATGACAACGCATGCGCCGGCCCTGTCGCCGAACAACTTTTCAATAAAATCCTGGAGCCGCATATCTACGGTAAGATACAGGTCCTTGCCGCGCACCGCCTCTTTTTTGCCGAGCGGCCTTACAAGATAACCGCGGTTGTTTATCTCAAGCTGCATCCCGCCTTCTTCCCCGCGCAGATATGTATCATAGCTCTTTTCAAGGCCGCTTTTGCCTATCAGGTCTTTCATTTGATAGCCGTAGCCCCTTAGCCTTTCGAGCTTTATATTCGCGGCGCGGCACGATCTTTATCATGACCCCGGGAAGCATGGGCCCTTCTTCCTCTATGACAATTGCGTTTTCTTTCGGGACATCGGCCTTTATAATGATTGGCGCGAACGGCGCTATGAAATTCTTCTCAACGCTCCTGAATATGTCGGACGGCGGGATACCCAGGATGGCGCCAAGCCGGCTTAATGTCGCAACGGAATTTTGAAGTTCCTGCGGTATCACAATCACATCGAATGACGGCCGGCTCGAAACAAGAAGCGTTCCGTTCCTGTCAAAGATATTGCCCCTGGGGCTGTCCAGCAAAAGCAGGCGCACCCGGTTATTCTGGGACATCGCCAGATATCTTTTGTGCTGGACGACCTGAAGGCGGAAACACCCTATGATGAGGATGATAAAAAGGGCCGAGACGGCCCCTGAGATGATCTTTATTTTCATATCT
>JAPLLL010000071.1 GCA_026387595.1 Candidatus Omnitrophota bacterium | reverse complement strand
TGCCTGCTGCGCTCCGGTCGGGCCCGTCTTTTAGGGCCTCTTCTATCTTTATGCCGATCTGCTCGAAATACCGGTCGACGGCCGTTATGTATTTTTCGACCTTGCCCCATATTTCGGCCCTCTGTGAAATGTCGACCGCCGACTCATTCTTCGTAATGCCTTTCAGCGCCTGCTTGGCGCCGGCGCGCAAGGCCTCGATCTCGCTTTTTGTCACGCGCTCCTGCCGGCCGGGCACGCCCAGGCCGTCTGTGAGATAATGCTCGCCCCGGCCCTTTCGCGGACCGATCCTGGGATGCCGCGCATTTTCATCCGCCGCAACGTTAATTGAGCGGGTCGACTGCGCAAGCTTGCCTTCTTTGCGCAGCGCCGATATATCGTTACGCATAGTATCAAGGCTGTACTTATATCCGAGCTTTTCCATTCGCTCAACTGTTTTTTCCTGGGCCCTCAACCCGAATCTATTTATCAGCTTTAGAAGTTTTCCGCGCCTCAGATCAAGGCTATCTTTGTCAGGCTTAACCCAATGGTGGCTCTTTTTTACGGAAACTGTTTTGCCGGAAGAGAAGCGGTCCACAAGGACATTTATACCCTTTCCGGAGAAGCTGCCGGACGGGATCAAGCTCACGGTATATCCTCCTGCGCCGGAGCTGAGCCTGTTGGGCGGTTTCAGCCTTATCTCAATAAGCCTTGAAATGCCGGAGTCCCGGGTTAGGCCGTTTATCGCTTCTTTAAGGTCGGCATCGTTCATTGAGGTCCTGTTAACAAAGTTGAGCAGGTTCCTCCTGAAGAGATCGAAACTGAATTCCGAAGGTAGCTGTTCGTTCAGGCTCAGCGCATATCTCAATATTGCTGCCTGTATCTCCCGGATAAATGTTTTCCTCTCCTCCAACTTAAACGCATAATCGTCTTTTGCAGACGGGCGTATATCCGATTGCGACAGCCACGGTCCGCCGGTCACATTATTTTTGCTACCAGGATCTATCTGGACCCCTGCGCCACCCGATGACGGATAAAGCGGTTCGGCCGCACAAGCGGGGCCGGCGTGGCCCTTCGGGACACTGTCCGGCTTCGACGAAACGCCTTGATCTGCACTTTGTCTGAAGAGCTGCTGGTCACCAAGGACCTTTCTGATTATCATCCGGTTATTACGGGTCGGCCTGGTGCCGCCTTCCCATCGTACGACCGCGGTTTTTTTCGAATTATTGTTACTCGTTTTGAATTTCAATCCTGCCTTTTCGAGCTCCCTGGCAAGCTGTCCTTGCGTCCAGCCCCGTCTAAGACGAAGCAGGGTGAGTCTTTCGCCGTCTTTCAGGTCTGGGGATATCGCGGCCCATGATCTTCCCTTTAAAATAAGAGCCGGATCGACGTTAAGATGTTTTGATATGTCGAAAAGATTTCTTGGCAGCGGGACGCTATCGCTGTTCTCTATAAATGAAATGGTGCCGCTCGGTATGCCGCACAACTTGCGCAACTGCACTTGAGTTAACCCTCTATATTCCCTTATTGCTACGATCCGCCCACCTATCGTCAGTCGGGGAAGTCTTTTAAGCAGCTCTTCCGGCAACGGCTTTGTCTCGTACCCTAGATCTTCCACGGGAGACTTCTTTGCCTGTTTTGCCCTGTTCGACAGCCTACCGTATTCGATCTTGCCCATCCTGCCTGTGGCCCAGAGTTCGGCCGCGAAATCGCTTACAAATTCCTTTATCACCGATAATGACGCGGTAAGAATTTCTGTTATGACTGGGCCAAACTGCGCGCGTTCGGAGATCGTCTTTTTTTGTATAAATTGCAAGACAAGCCCCTTACAGTACGTCATTAGATCGACGGATAATTGTTTTATATCTTCCGCTTGAGGCGGCCTATTCAGATCTTTCAACCATAATAACTTTACGGATTGAATACGGCGATCTAATAGCTGGGAAAGCCGCAGACTGAACTCGCCCATATTGGAAGACGCTAAAAATTCCGCCATATCATGATCTCTATCATCCCTGCACAATCTGAGGCCGATCTCTGCGTCGTCTATCGTCTCTACTACGATCTCGCGCGAACTGGCTGATGGCTCTCCCCTGGCAATCTTGATCGCCTCGCTATATTCACGTTCGGCTACGTCATGCAGTTTTGCTTCGTGGGCCTTTTCCGCCAACACAAGATGTTTTCTTGCCTCCAGCACGACAGGAGTGATCTCATCCGGCCTTCTCATTTTCTTCAATGCCCCCCAGACCTGGCCCATGCGTTCTTTTGGTGGAATATCTTTAAGAATATCGGGATAATTGGCCTCAAGAAATGTCGTCATTCTTTTAGGGAAATGCTCAAGCGCGGGATCCTGGGTCACGATTTGTTTTATGAGGCCTTCGAGTGATGTCGCGCTTATTTTTAGTATCGCGGGCTCTTTCGATTCTCCCGCATCTCCCGATGACGGATAAAGCGGTTCGGCCGCACAAGCGGGGCCGGCGTGGCCCTTCGGGACCTCCTTGGCCGTGAGATATCCACTTAAGTCCACAGGCCTGTTATACTCTTCTATCAATCTGTCCAGCGCGGCCTTTATCTCCTTGTGCCTTCTTATGAAAGCAAATAAATTTTCCGCTTTCCCGAAACCAGCCAGGTCAAATACCTCTTTTCCTCCCGCAGACGTCGCGGCCAGGTTCCACAAAGACGCCTGCATTGCAATGTGCCTGTCCAGCGCTTTAGGGTCTCTGAACCCTTTCGAATCTTCTATAATACCTATCCAGTATTCTTCCGGCGTCCCCATATCGAACTGTTCAGGATCGATACCTTCCCCGGGGAATGTCATACTGGCTGCGTTCCACATCGTATTCAACATAAGGCGCTCGTTCGTTGTCAGATCA
>JAPLLL010000034.1 GCA_026387595.1 Candidatus Omnitrophota bacterium | reverse complement strand
CCGGCTGAAGCACTTGCCGAAGACCGATCTTGCCGGCCTTAAGAGTTTCCTGCCGGAAGACTTAAGAACGAAATTTGACCGGATAAACATAGCCGGTTCCGGGGAGGGTGAAATAAAGGTTTACAAGCGTTTTAAAGAACCCACTCCCCTTGCCGTGTCAGGCAGGATAAAAATTAAAGGCGCCTCGTTTAATTCGCCGGATATGCCCGAGGGCCCGGAGAAGATCATGGGCGATGTCATTTTTGAAAATGAGGCCATTTATTTTTCAAGGGCCTCTTTCGTATACGGCAAGAAGTCCTATCTTGTGGATGCAAAGATAGAGGATTTTAAGACGCCGGATATAAAGATGAGGCTTGAATCAAAAGATTTTCTGATAGACGCGCGGTTAAAATTATTTCCGGAATCGATACACATACTAAGGGCTTCCGGCAACTATCTTAATTCTCCGTTCAATATCTCCGGTACTGTCAGCGACATTAAAAATGCGCAGGTATCATTAAAAGGCAACATAAAGTTGGACCTGGTAAATCTGCGAACGCTGCTCCCCGGTATCTCGGAACCGCTTACACGGTTCGGCATAAAAGGTATTTGTGACCTGGAATTTGACCTTAAAGGGCCGTGGAAAGAATTCCGCAACTGGGACGCGGTTGTAAAAGGCAAATCCGAAAGGATAAATATCTGGGATCTTAAATTCGACTCCGTCAAGCTAGACCTTCGGATAAAGCAAAACGCGCTGCTGCTTAATGAATTAAGCGCAAAACCCTACGGTGGCGCGCTTTTCTCAAACATGGAAATAGACCTGACGCAACCCAATCCACCGTATACGGCCAATCTGGTCCTGGATGGCGTTGACCTTAATAAACTTATAGCGGATACGGACTTAAAAGGCAGGACAATGTCCGGGACCGCCGCACTGAAAACCACCCTGCGCGGCTACGGGAAAAATACGGATACCATGAAAGGCGAGGGTTCCGTACTCATAAAGGGAAGCTACCTGTGGGAGATGCCGTTATTAAAAGGGCTGGGTGACCTGTTGTTCCTGCCCAATCTCTCAAGTATAGTTTTCGAGGAAGTCTCGGGTAATTTCATAATCACGAACAAGACAATAACAACCTCGAATCTCGGTTTCCACTCCAAGGGCATAAGCCTACTTGCCGAGGGCGGCGTGAATTTCGACGGCAATCTGGATCTCATGGTCACCACAAGCGTATCGGAGGATTTCGTAAAAGACACATCGGAATTTCAAAGGCTCGCCGGCCTTTTATTCGCACAGGCCGGGCAATTCCTCGGGAACATAAAAATAAACGGCACCATAAAAAAGCCGGAATATAAATTCGTGCCGTTTGCCCTGGATAAAGTCCTGCCGGATAAATTTAAAGACTTGCTCGGAGGATTTTTCTGATCTTCGCCAGCGCCTTATAACGGTGGGATACCCGGTTCTTAACCCGGGGTTTAAGCTGGGCGAAATTTTTTTTAAACGGCGGATAATAAAAAACAGGGTCATATCCGAAACCAAACCTGCCTTTAGGTTCAAAACTTATAACCCCGCTTACATAACCTTCGACCGCCTTTATGAGTTTTCCGTTATCAGCCAGCGCTGCCCAGCATACGAACCGGCCGCGGCGCTTCGACAAAGGAACGTCTTCCAGCAGCCTAAGCAGCTTTTTTATGTTTGCCCTGTCGTCCTGGGCCGCTCCCGCAAACCGTGCTGACCTCACGCCAGGGGCCCCTCCCAATGCCTTTACCTCCAGGCCCGAATCATCGGCAAGGGTAAGCCGTTTGGTGAATCTTGACGCCAGAACGGCCTTTTTAACCGCGTTCCCCCTGAAGGTCGGCCTATCCTCTTTTATCTTTGGTACATTTTTAAGATCGGCCAGGGTAAGTATTTTTATATCGAGGCCTTTCAGGAGGGTCAGGAGCTCTCTTTTTTTCTTCCTGTTCGTGGTTGCGATCACTAATTCTTTCACGATCTTAAGATATTCCCGAGAGAGCGCTTTTGCGCAGAGATTATGCTTTTGATCCCTTTTTTCGGCAGTGCCCTGTATCTCTATTATCCTGCCGAATGAGGTCATTACAACGTTCATATCCACTTCTGAGCCTGAATCCTCCGCGTAATCCAGGTCAAGCATGGGTTTGCCGCCGACAATACCCACGCTTACCGCTGCCACGTAATCCTTCACCGGCAGGCCGTTTATAAGTTTATTTTTGCGCAATTTCTCCAGGGCGTCGACAAGCGCGATGAAACTTCCGGAAATACTCGCGGTCCTGGTGCCACCGTCAGCCTGCATCACATCGCAGTCTATCCATATGGTCCGCTCGCCCAGTTTTTTAAGGTCTGTCACGGACCTCAGGCACCTGCCCACTAGCCGTTGTATCTCCTGCGTCCTGCCGTTCAGCCTGCCCCTGGCAGCCTCGCGGGGAACCCTGGTCTTACAGGACCTGGGCAGCATGCCATATTCCGAAGTGATCCACCCCTGGAGCTTGCCCTTTAAAAAAGGCGGAACACCTTCTTCAACAGAGGCCGTGCATATGACCTTGGTGTTGCCCATCTCAATAAGGCATGAACCTTCCGCGTATTTCAGATAGTTCCTTGTTATCTTTATTTTCCTTAGCTCATCCGCAGCCCTTGCGTCCTGTCTTGTCATGATTTAATATATGCTCCTTCCGGTTGAATCTATCCCTACAATGACCGGAAAATCCTTAACCGATAATTCGTAAACCGCTTCCGGCCCCAGATCCTTGAACACCGCCACCCTTGCGCGCTTCACCTTCTTTGAAAGATACGCGCCTGCCCCGCCTACAGCGAGAAAATATACCGCCTTGTATTTCTTTATGGCGCTGATTACCTCTTTTGAGCGGCTGCCCTTTCCTATCATCCCTTTAAGGCCCGTCTTTAAAAGCGCCGGGGTAAACGCATCCATCCTTGAGCTTGTAGTGGGCCCGCATGAACCTATCGCATTGCCCGGCCTTGCCGCTGTAGGGCCGCAATAATAAATGGTCTGGGCCTTCAGATCAACGGGCAGTTTTTTATTTTTCTTTAATAATTCAAAAAAACGTTTGTGCGCCTGGTCCCTGGCAGTATAGATCGTACCTGTCAATAAAACCTCATCCCCGATGCGCAAATCTTCGATCGTCTCTTTGCTTAAAGGCAGGTATATTTTTCTCATTTTTAAATTACTGCGGTTGCGCTCCTCATTGCATGGCAGCCGATACTTACCGCGACCGGCAGGCCCGCAATGTGCGTAGGGTGGCTACATATGTTAACGGCCAACGCCGTAGTTTTTCCGCCGATACCCGCAGGGCCGATCTTCAGCTTATTGATCTCTTTCAGCAATTCTTTTTCCAATCGGCACTCAGGACTTAAAACCTTACACCTAACACCTGAAACTGTTTTAAGCAGCGCCTCTTTGCTTAGCTCTGCCGCCTTCTCGAACGTCCCGCCTATACCTACGCCCACTACATACGGCGGGCAGGCATCCGGCCCGGCTTGCCTTACAGCGTCTATTATAAATTTCTTCACGTCTTTCAGGCCGGCTGTAGGCTTAAACATCTTTATCTGGTTTTTATTTTCGCAGCCGAATCCTTTCGGGATAACTGTCAACCTGACCTTATCTCCGTTCACTATCTTTGTCTTTATCACTGCCGGCGCATTGTTGCCCGTATTTTTCCTGGTAAGCGGATCAACTATCGAGGCCCTGAAATAACCTCTCCTATATCCCAGCTTTACCCCGTCATTAACAGCCCTTTCAAGGCTAGCGCCTGTGAGCTTGACATCCCGGCCGATCTCAAGGTATACGCAGGCAATGCCGGTATCCTGGCAGATAGCAAGCCTGTCTCTTTTGGCGATCGCCGCGTTTTCAATAAGGACGCCCCATATCTTTTTTGCCCTTTTATCCGTCTCAAGTCCCGCCGCCTTTTTAATCGCGGAAAACACGTCGGGCCGTAAGTCCGTATTGGCTTTAATGCAAAGATCGCTTACTGCTTTTTTAATTTCTTTTACATTTATTGTTCTCATTTTTAACCTTACACCTTACACTTTACGCCATAACTTGCGCTCACAACTGTCCTAATCCCGCCCCTTGCGTTAAATTCACCTGTTATTTGGGCCCATCTGGGCTTGCACGCGGCAACAAGATCTTCCAGCATCTTGTTTATGACATGCTCATGGAATATGCCGATATTTCTGTAAAATATAAGGTACTCCTTAAAGGATTTAAGTTCCATGCACCATTTAGCCGGAGAATATTGTATCCTGATCATCGCAAAATCCGGTAGGCCCGTCTTGGGGCATATGCATGTAAATTCCGGGGTCTCTATGTTTATGGTATAGGTCTTATCCGGGTATTTATTCGCCCAGACATCGATCTTCGGCGTTTTTAATTTTCTTACATTTTCCTGCAGCCCTTCATATGCTTTCTTCATCTTGCTCCTATAAGCCTGTGGACCTGGGGGATTATCCTCACGTCATCAAGCACCACTTTTGCCAGCCGTTGGAATTCCAGCAGTTTCTTAAGCGGCGCTTTCTTTTTTATCCTGCGGCCGGGTGTGACCGCCTGCAGCACAAGCGGTATCCTGGGATCTATGTCATTGATGATCGCTGCCGCCTTTTTTATCTCCTCCGGCGTTGTATTGACCGTAACCACGATCTTAACAAACGCCTTTTTTTCTTTAGCCAGGCCCAGAAAATCGCGGTGTTCTGTCCAAAAACTTCTTTTTCCCTTCTGGGCACCGGGGAGTTTCATGTCCATTGCGACCACATCCACATGGTCCAGGATTTTTTTTAGATTGCCGGGCAATGTCCCGTTCGTCTCAAGGTATATTTTAAAATTCCTTTTTTTAAGCTGCGGCAGAAGCCTTCGCAGAAAATCAGGATATAATAACGGCTCCCCGCCTGTGACTGCCACAACAGACGCGGCATTGGACGCGGCAAGCGAGGTTATAAGTTCGATAAGCTCAAAATCGCTGTATTGCCTTCCGCCTTTTTTTGGGGTATCGCAGAAATCGCAGTCAAGGTTGCATTTGGCAAGCCGGACAAACACTTGCGGTTCGCCCACGAATATCCCTTCGCCCTGTATTGAGGAAAATACCTCTGTTATCCTTGTGTCATTCATACGAGGGGATCCTTTATCCCCGCTTCCCTGAAACCCTTGGCGCGCAACACGCAGGAATCGCAAAGGCCGCAGGGCCTGCTGCCTCCTTTATAACACGACCATGTCAATTGCAGCGGAACCTTAAGGCGTTGCGCCAGAAACGCTATTTCTTTTTTGCTTTTACGCATAAGCGGCGCTTCTACATTTATGCCCGGGCCGGTCTTTGTCCCGGTTTGTATGACTTTCCTGAACGCGGCCAGGAACTCCGGCCTGCAATCCGGATATCCCGAGTAATCCACGGCATTCGCGCCTATAAAAATTTTTTTTGCGGCCAGTGTCTCGGCATACGAAATCGCAAAACTTAAGAATATGATATTCCTGGCCGGGACATACGTAGCGGGGATCCCTTTGGTTCCAAGGCCGCAGCTTCGTATCTTGATCTTTCTGTCTAAAAGAGCGGACCCTTTCCAGGGAAATTTTATTTTTAAAACTTTATACGGGCATTTTGCCCCGGCCGCTATTTTCTTTGCCGATCTGATCTCGCGGCTGTGCCGTTGGCCGTAATCAAAGATCAGGCAATAACATTTATAACCTTTGGACCTTGCGTAATATAGCGTTGTTGACGAATCAAGGCCGCCCGATAAAAGAACGACGGCCTGCCCCGCCGCAGGCGGGGCTTTTTTACTCTTCATAAATTGCGCAGGCCGTGTCGCTCTCCCACACCTTCACCTTCAGCCGCCTGCCATCGGCTGCCAATTGCTGGGCAAACAACCTGTCATAAATGTATTTCGCGATATTTTCGGATGTGGGATTTACTTTTTTAAAATAAGCGGTTTCGTTTAAATTTTTATGGTCCAGCTCTTCCAGGACCGCGTTAAGGGCCTTCTTGATCTCCTTAAAATCAATGACCATGCCGATCTCATCCAGCTCTTTGGCCGAAACGAAGACCTCGACCTTCCAGTTGTGGCCGTGCATGTTCTCGCATTTCCCCTTGTATCCGCGCAGCATGTGCGCCGCGCTAAAATCAGATATTGCGCAAATTTTATACATAACCGTTCACCTTTTTTACCGACCCCAGCTTCTGCCCCAGGAACTTCTCTCCTATGCGGGCAAACCTGGCAGGCTCGTCGCTTACGTAAAACCTGTTCTTACCCTTCTTTTTATTTGAGGCAAGGCCGTTCTCCCAGGAGAGCACTTCCTTTACATGGCCCGCCGCCTGTCTGGCCGAATCGATAAGCGCGACCTTTGGGCCCATCACGCGTCGTATGACCGCTTTTAAAAGCGGGTAGTGCGTGCAGCCCAATATCAGGGTATCTATCTTTTTGGCCCTTAGCGGGGCAAGGTACTTTTCGGCTATATCGTATGTTATGCCGCCGTTCAGCCAGCCTTC
>JAPLLL010000086.1 GCA_026387595.1 Candidatus Omnitrophota bacterium | reverse complement strand
CGCGCGTCCGCGGCTTCGGCAATAAGCGTAACGAGCCTGGATGTGTCCAGTACCCCTGCCATGCCCATGACCCGGCTGCGCGGAAAACCGGTTTCCCGTAATGCCAGATATGTCATGGAATCAAGCGGGTTTGTGACTACAATGATAATTGCCTTCGGACACAGCGTTTTAACGTTTAAAGCGGCGTTTTTAACAATAGATGAATTCTTTGAAACCAGTTCCTCCCGGCTCATACCCGGTGTCCTTGGAAAACCCGCTGTTATGACGACGATATCAGAGCCTTCGATATCTTTATAGTCTTTTGTGCCTGTAACTTTACGGTCATGGCCTGCTATGGGCGCGGCATCGGTAAGATCAAGCGCTTTACCGCGGCACATGTCCTCTGCTATATCCAGAAGCACAACGTCCGCAAGGTCAGCCTCAACCACCCTCATTGCCAGGGTGGCGCCTACATTGCCTCCGCCTATTACCGATACTTTTGTCATTTTAGTTTCGCTGCTATGGCCTTTGCCATTTCCATTGTGCCTACGGCTGTAGGGTCATGCCTGTCAGCCTTAAGGTCGTATGTCACGGACTTGCCTTCTTTTATCACTGCGGCAACCGCGTTCTCAAGTCTGTCTGCCGCCTTATCCTCTTTCAGGTACTTCAACATAAGGACTGCCGAAAGGATCGTGGCAACCGGGTTTACCTTGTTCAATCCTGTATATTTCGGCGCTGCCCCGTGTGTGGGCTCAAAAAGCGCCATGCCCTCGCCGATATTTGCGCCCGGCGCAACGCCAAGCCCGCCCACAAGCCCTGCGCACAGGTCTGATAAAATATCGCCGTACAGGTTGGGCAGGACCAGGACATCGTAATCCTGCGGCTTCTGCACCAACTGCATGCACATGTTGTCCACGATCCTGTCCTCAAACGCGATCCTGCTTTCGTAGTCCTTTGCAACCGTGCGCGCTGTCTCAAGGAACAGGCCGTCGGAGAATTTCTGTATGTTCGCCTTATGGACAGCAGTTACTTTTTTCCTCTTATTGGCAATCGCATACTCAAACGCAAACTTCACTATCCGCCTTGTCGCGTATTCGGAAATAGGCTTTATGCTTATGGCCGAGTCCTTGCGTATCGTTTTTTTTGACATTGTCTCAAGCTGCTTGATAAGGGCCAGCGTCTCGTTCGTGCCCCGTTCAAACTCTATGCCCGCGTAAAGGTCCTCGGTATTTTCCCTGACAATAACAAGGTCTATGTCTTTGTATTTTGACCGCACGCCTTCGTAAGTCTTACACGGCCGCAAGCACGCGTAAAGGTCCAGTTCTTTTCTCAGCTGGACATTGACGCTTCTGAAACCTTTTCCCACAGGGGTTGTTATGGGCCCTTTTATCGCCACCTTGTTCTTGCGTATGGATTGCAGGGCTGCCTCGGGAAGCGGGGTGCCGAATTTCTTGACCGCCTCTTCCCCGCAAGCCACCTCTTCCCATTCTATCTTCACGCCTGTCGCCTCTACGCAAAGTTTCATCGCGGCTGCAACATCAGGCCCTATGCCGTCTCCCGGTATAAGCGTTACTCTATGCATCAAACTTTCCTCCTACGCTGCCTCTTAAACAACTCATGTGAGGATCCCGAGGCATCCTAACAATATCTACTATATGCCGAGGGAAAAACCTCCGTGTTTTTTAAAGTGCTCTATTACCCCGCCGTCCGCCAGAAGCCTTTTCATCACAGGCGAAATGGGTTTTATGGGTATGAAGCTGTTCTGCGTGATATTCTTTATCCGGTTATTGTTCAGGTCGATCTGGAGTACGTCGCCGTCAGCTATTGAATCCGTATCACACTCAATAAGGCAAAGGCCTATGTTAAAGGCATTGCGGTAAAATATCCTGGCAAAACTTTTCGCTATGACCGCCTTTATGCCTGCTGCCTTGACCGATTGCGGCGCCTGCTCGCGCGATGAACCGCACCCGAAATTCTCTCCTGATACTATAAAATCCCCTTCTTTTACCTTTGTCGCAAACGTCGGGTCTATATCCTCAAAAATATGCTTTGCTAGCTCTTTCGGGTCCTCAATGCTGAATTTATACCTGCCCGAAATAACATAATCGGTGTTTATATTGTCGTTCTGTTTCAACCGCCTTGCTATCCCTTTCACCCAGCCCCTCCTTCTTACACCCAGTACCCTCCATAGGAGGGGCTGGGTTCATAGATATTTCCTCGGATCCGCTATCTTTCCTTCCAATGCGCTTGCAGCGCAGGTTGCAGGGCTAGCCAGGTATATAAATGCCTTGGGATTGCCCATCCTGCCCTTGAAATTCCTGTTAGCGGTTGATATCGCGACCTCGCCGTCAGCAGGTATGCCGCCGTGCGTGCCGACGCACGGGCCGCACCCGGGAGCAAGCACTACTCCGCCTGCCCTTACAAATATTTCAATGATGCCCTTATTAAGCGCTTCCAGATATATGCTGCGCGATGCCGGCGCAACGATCAGCTTTAGGTCATGATGGATCTTTTTATTCTTAAGTATTTTTGCGGCTATTGCCAGGTCCTCAAGCCTGCCGTTCGTGCAGGTGCCGATATACGCCTGGTCAATATGCGTGCCCTTTACCTCCTCTACAGGCGATACGTTGTCCACGGTATGGGGCCTTGCGACATGCGGGGATAATTTGGATACGTTAAATTCCTTTACGGATTCATAAACAGCGTTTTTATCCGCGGCAACCGGCCTTGGTTTTTTCTTTGAATGCTCCTTGACCCATTTGAGGACCTTTTTATCCGCTTCCATGAGCCCGGTCTTGGCGCCCATCTCGATCGCCATGTTCGAGATGGTGAACCTTGCGTCAACGCTTAAGTCCCGTATTGTGTCCCCGTAAAATTCGGTTGATCTATACGTACAGCCGTTCGCGGTCAGCTTGCTGATTATGTGCAGGATTATATCCTTCGAATAAACGCCCTTGGGCAGTTTGCCGTTCACGATTATCTTTATTGTCCTCGGCACCTTGAACCAGTTCTTGCCGCTTGCAAGCGTTATCGCAAGGTCAGTCGAGCCCACGCCCGTTGAGAATACGTTTATCGCGCCGTATGTGCAGGTGTGCGAGTCCGCGCCGATCACAAGGTCACCGGGCACGACAAAGCCCAACTCCGGCACGAGTTGGTGGCATACGCCCGCGCCTATATCGCACATGCCCACCCCGTGTTCCTTCGCAAATGCGCGCATCTTCTTGTGTATTGTGGATACGCCAACACTGGGGCTCGGGGCCGAGTGGTCGGCGATCATGTAGAATTTCGTCTTGTCATACGGTTTTAT
>JAPLLL010000120.1 GCA_026387595.1 Candidatus Omnitrophota bacterium | reverse complement strand
CATGGTAAAATCGTTTCTGTAAATAAGCTTAAGGCCCTTAAGGTAATCCCTGTCCGATCCGCTTAGCGCATCTTTTGTCCATATAACCGCCGCTTTCGCGGCAGGGCTGAAATTAGATATATCAGTACGCCCTGTCGCGCCCCAGTCATGGTTGCCTGCCACTATGGCTGGATTTAACTGTTTGGTCATGCTGATGCATTCTGAGGGATCGGCGCCGTATCCTACGATATCCCCTGCGCAATAACATTTATCCAGGTTTTCGGTCTTAAGCGCCTCTAAGACGGCCCCGTAGGCTTCCTTGTTCCCGTGTATGTCAGAAAATATCGCGTAGCGCATTTAAAACCTTACGGTGAAATCCCTGAACTCGCCCGTAGCTTCCTGCCAGTCAGTTTCCGCATCCTGGATATAGCGGCTGAAATACTTATTGACCTTGTCCAAAAAATCTTCAAGGCTGCCTTTTTCAGCCTCGGCAACGACCTCGACCCTGCCGTCCGGAAGGTTCTTTACCCAGCCGGTTATGCCGCCATCCCTTGCAATATCAACCGCTGTAAACCTGAACCCTATGCCCTGCACCCGGCCCGAATAAAAAACATGCGCCCTTTTCTTCATGCCAAGGAAATCGAATATAGGAATGGTCGGGGAGGTGGGATTTGAACCCACGACCTTTTGGTCCCGAACCAAACGCGCTAGCCAAGCTGCGCTACTCCCCGATACGGGTTAACCGCAATAATATAATTAAGTCATAATAGTTTATCATCAAACCGTATGTTCGTCAAATAGAACATTGAATATCAGCGGCTAATATGATATCTTATTTGTAATGAAAACCTGTCCGCATTGCCGTAAAGAAATACCGGAAAGCGCGATACGATGCATGTTCTGCAGGCGGCCGCTAGCGCCTAAAACAGTAAAGCGGCTCAAATTCAGAAAGATCGATCTTGAGCCGGGTTACCCGGCCTGGTCGATCGCCGAAGTCCTTGTTTTATGGCTTTTTGTATTCAGCGCAAGCTTTGCCCTCGGACATTTCGAGGTTGCCGGCGGGGCCATTGATTTTCTGAAGCGCAGGTATTTCATTCTCACAAAAGAGCCTGCCCTGCAATTCCACCTGTATGTATTTACAAGCACTTTTATCCTTAAAATATCGGCTATAGGGATCATATGGGCCATATTAAAATTTCACAGGAACCGGTTCGTCCGGGACCTGAAACTGGATATCCCTTTTAAAAAGGAATGGGCATGGATGCTTTTCGCATTTTTTGTTTTCTCGGCAGCTATAAGGCTAATAAGCGACATTGACCCGCTCTCCCCCAATCTGCCTATATATCTGTTTTTTAAGGAGTCTTCGGTCATAGGAAATATCATCACCCTGGTCTCATTGGTCATCATAGCCCCGTTTTCGGAGGAAATATTCTTCAGGGGGTTCATGTATCCGGGCCTTAATAAAAAGCTGGGCCTGCAATGGGCGGTATTGATCACCTCGTTGTTATTTATGGCAGTGCATATCCCGCAGTGCAAGGACCATCTTTTTATACTTTTCAGCATTTTTATCGGCGGCATTTTCCTGACGCTGGCGCGCGCAGTCACTAAGTCCACGCTGGCGGCAATATTGCTTCACGCGGTATATAACGGGACCATCGTGCTTGTCGGATTCTTAAAATTCCTGGCAATGGGGTACTAAAATGTTAAAACGTATTTCCTTTATTATTGCGTTGATGACCGTCTTTTTGCTGGCATCCCACGCAATAACCATGGCTGATGAAACAAGGCCGGACAACGTTGAAACTTTTATCAGCCTTGGCCTGAAATTTTACGCAAAGATGCAGTATGTTGAGGCAAAAAAATATTTCATTGAGGCCGAGAAGCTACAGCCAAAAAAGACATATCAGCGGTTTATAAAGTATGCACTGGGCGTGCTGGATGAATACGCCGTCCAGCTCGCTGAGATCGAGTCACTGAACAACCGACTGCGCAGCGCGCCCGATCCCGACAAACCTGCCATAAGGGAGAAATTAAAAGACAGCCACCTTATCCTGGGAAAACAACTCCTGGAAAAGGAAAGTTATGTCGCTATTGTGGCGCCCCATTTTGATTATGTCATATCGCAGGACCCGCTGAATCTGGAAGCCAGGCTGTATCTGGGCGATATAAATTACTCCGGTATGCTCTACGAAGAGGCTATCAAAAATTATAAAAAAGTTAATGAGGCGGATCCTGATAATCCGTTTTTCCGCCAAAGACTCGGCGATATATACGCAGGGGTGGGCATTTACGATGAGGCCAGGAAATGTTACTCCGAGGCGATACGGCTGTTCAAACGGGCCAGGCTGGTAGATAAGAAGGATAGGATAGAATATTTGAAAAGGCTCATGCGTAAAATGCCGACTGCGCTCGAAGATATCCAGAAACTTATGGATGAGGGCCGGTACCAGGAGATCGTATCCCTGTGCAAAAAACGGGCTGCGATGAATCCTGCAGACGTAACCGCTATCACCTACATGGGCATTGCGCTTGAGGAATCAGGGAACTGGAAACAGGCTGAAGCCCTTTACAAGACCGCTATAAAGCGAAACCCTGACTATCCCACGCCCTATTACTATTTGGGCAGGATTTATCTTTTAAAGCGAAAAAACACGCAGGCCGCCATAGTTGAAATAGAAAAATTCCGGGCCAAGGCACAGGAACTATTGGAAATCGACAAGAACGCAAAAAGCGTGCTTATCGCCGCTCTGCACACCATGGTCTATATCCATCATGAGATACTCAGGGATTACAGAACGGCGATCAAGGAAAGCAAAGAATTACTGGAACTTGCGCCGGATGACCAGGAGGCCCATTATAACCTTGCCCTAAGCTATGCCTATCTTAATAAAAAATCCATGGCGTATGCGGAATTTAAAAAAGTTATTGCAATAAACCCGGACACTAAAATCGGAAATCTTGCAAAAAGCGCTATTGAGGGTTTGCAAAGGTACTCAAGCATGGATACGCTGCCGTACCATTCGGAAGAATAAACCCCCCCCCCGCCCATTAGTTTACCAATGGGCGGGGGCAGCCGCTGCCTTAAACCTCGGAGGAAAAAGGCCACGGCGTTAGATCTGCGCTTCCAATAACTTTTTAATTTGAGCGACTAACTGCTGCTCAGGCACACATTCTTTCAGCTTTCTTATTGCCATTGCTTTATAATCAGGCGAAATAAAACACAGCGTTGCGATCCATCTGGCAATGCCTGGATACCCCAGATTTTCCACATATGTTCGTATCTCTTCATATCGCGCAAAATAAGTATCCGCCAGTTCGAGATAACCTTTCTTGGTCACAACCGCGGCGATCGCAAGACTGGTTGCGATCTCTTTGCGCCTCTGCCAGATATCCTCGGGTTCGCCGGGTTTTCTTGTTTCCAGGTGTTGTTTTATCGCATGATACCGGTCAGCCAGGATATCCGCTTCTTTCAGCGGAAACGGGGACCTGATCGCGTACTCGGCAAGCCTTTTCGAGTTTTCAAACCCCTTGGCAAGAAGGTGCTCTATAACTTCGTTATAGGCCCTGCATTTAATTACGGCATCTGTTATCGGTTTAGCGCTTGTAAAGACAATACCGGCTACAAATCCTGCGATATCCCCATGGCCCATTGATTCGAGCTTAACGATAACTTTCTCATAGTTTTCGTAATACTTTTTGGCCGACCGTTTATAGTTTTTAGTATGAAAAGCGTGGGATGCGATCAGCCTGGCGATCTCGCTCCCGCCTTTGGATTTGATCTCTCTATATATCCATAAATAGTTAGCCCAATATTTGTCCGCAAGCTCCCGCGCCATGCCCTCGGAAGCCGTAAATGCCGCCGAGGCAATAACCCCCGCCACATCTGACCTCATCTGCCGTTCCTCCGGAGGTTCGCCTTCCCTTTCTTGGTTTAAATATAACAAAAGATCGTTATAGGCGTGGAGCATGCTTTTTGCTTTTTCCATGGGTTTGCTGCGGGCATAAGACTGCGAGGCTATTGTTCTTGCGATCTCCGGCTGGCCTTCTTGTTCTACATATTTGACTATGTCCTTATAGGCTGCTAGATGCTGCTCTGCTTTTGCGATAGGCTCACTGGCATAAAACGCCTTACTTGCAAAACTCCGGGCATTCGACACCTCTTCGCCTTTTGAGAGCATGTGCTTCAATACTGTCGCGTAACTATCGCTGTATGCCTTTGCAGTGGTCATGGGATGATTTGTTTCAAAGGCCCTGTTCAAAATAAGACGCGGGTATTTTTTGATAAGGCCCCTGATCTGTTCGGGAGAAAGTTTTAAAACCGTAATGTATATCTGTTTTTCGGTCAGCCTGAGATTTTTTCTGCAAACAGACATATCTGCTATTAAAAGATCCGCCAGGGCCCTTAGAAGCTGTTCATCTGCCTTATAACCCGGGAGCATCTTCACGATATGGCGCGCGGTCCTTTGGGAAACTTTTTCGAAAAGCGCCTTTGAGACCATCGTGGGATTTTGCCTGGTATTTTTGGCGTTATAAACTTCCCGGAATATGCCGGTTATTCTTTCTACCTCACTTTTTATTTGGTTGAAGAGAACGCCGGCAAGCAGGGGTTCTTCCCGTAACTGGCCAAGGAACGCCTTTGCGTTTTCCGTGGCTACTTTCCGTTCGTCAAGCGAAACAGGCCGCAGACAACAAAAATCCGGCGTTGCCTGCAACACGCCCTGTTGCAGGAACGCCAATACGACTAAAATTGATACTAATTTTGTCAGTTTATGCTTCATATAAGTTTTTAAATTTCGTCGTTAAAAAAACCGCGCACCTCGCCCGAGATACGCAGTCATTGAACGCTTTTGCGTCCTTCTCCGAGGTTTCACCTGTACTTTTTAAAATGCTTTAATAACAAAACAAAAAAATAAGCGCCTTACGAAACTAACGGCACCTGATTATGCTCCAAGCGCTGCTCAAAATCCGTTTTCTGCCAACGGTGGTTACTTGCAAAACTGATCAAATTCTCCGCTGAAACAGGATCCATGCGTTCAAACTTCAGGCCTGCGCTGTATAGCGGCTCCCAGTGGCAGGTGTTCTTATGCGACCATACTACAATGCCGGAGGCGATTATTCGTTTCCCTTCCGACGGCAGATCAATGACTATTTCAAGCCGTGTATACGGGGAGATATGAGTATCTAACGGCAGGCATATGCCGCCCCTGCTCAGGTCCTTTGAAAAACTATAACCCTCTATCTTCCCGTCAGCGGATTTATATCTAATCTCCACAAGACATTCATATCTTTCAAATCGCCTGCGGTTTTTCATGTTTGCCTTTCCGCTGCTCTCTTTCCTCAATTATAGTGTATACTATTATATACCAAAATGCAAGTTTATATACCTAACTTTTTTTAATTTAACAAAATCCTTTTTCACGCAAGTATTCTTCAGTAATGCTATTTTTCTTGGGTCGTGAATATTTTCCAAGTATATCGAATTCGATATTCACGATATCCGACATTCTCTTGCGCCCTAGAATTGTCGCCTTAAGTGTATGCGGTATCAGATCAACTTTAAAGTAATCGGTTCCGACGTCGCTGATGGTCAGGCTCACCCCTTCCGCAGAAACAGAGCCCTTTTGTACAACAAAACTGCTGTATTCTTTAGGTAATTCAATCTTAAAAAAACTGCCTGCTGTTCCTTCGACTTTAGCAATAATCCGCGCGGTACAATCAATATGGCCTGTTACAAAATGGCCGCCCAGCCTGTCTCCTGCCCTTAGCGCCCTTTCCAGATTTACGGATTCCCCTTTTTTAAGCCTGCTAAGGCTTGATCTATCAAGCGTCTCTCCCATTACATCAAATTCTGCTGTCTCTTTTTTAAGCCCTGATATTGTTAGGCATACGCCGTTCACGGAAATGCTATCACCTATTTTTTGATCGGCAAATACGTTTGAACTTATGCGCAGTTTTAGGCCGCCCAACTTTTTCTCCGCGGCCTCGACCTTACCTAATGATTCGATTATGCCTGTAAACATGGATATCCTTCGATTAAAAAATCCGGACCTAATTTCCTGCAAGATACCCTTT